>JAHFOH010000001.1:11849-35819 GCA_023266955.1 Nitrososphaerota archaeon | reverse complement strand
AAGAAGATGTTGAAATTTGTCATTGAAAGATTTCCCTTTGAATCTATGAAGGAAGCATACAGCACATTTGCTACGGGATAGACCATGAAGACTAAGAGAAATCCCAATGAGCCGACGAAGACTGTCAATGAAAACCAGTCAGAACGTTCGACTGTTCTTGAGCGCAGAATTGCCATTGAGACCTTCTGGTTTGAAAGATGCGTTAGCGAATATTTAATAGCTCTTCAAAGGGCATTTCCTTCGAAAAAACTTGAGACCTCAAGCATTTTTGGTGATTTCTCTCCTCGCCCTCTCTGTCTTTTCGGTCGCATCACCCGCATTTGCTCAACAGCCGAGTGGAACGCTAGTTTTGGCAACTCCCAATCCATTCTTCCAAGTATTCGTTACAGGCTTCCAGTCAGACTTCCCCGACGTAAAAGTCACGGTGATTTTCAAAGGAACGACGGATGTTCTGAAGGAGGTGCAGGCTGAGAAGGCCACACCAACAATAGACGTATGGTGGGGAGGAGGTATAGATGCATTTCTAACCGCCAAAAAGCAGAGTCTGCTGCAAAACTTCACTCTCGATCCGGCGCGGTCGGACAATGCAGTAGACTTTATTCCGAAGGAGGCTGCTGGCTTACCACTCTACGACACTCAAGGCTTCTACTATGGCTATACAATAGGCGGATTCGGTATAATGTCGAACACCCGATATCTCTCGACTTTTAACCTGCCAGAGCCTAAGGAGTGGACAGACTTAACGAACCCGATTTATAGAAATCACATTGCTATGACTGATCCCAGGCACAGTGGCTCTACTCTAGCTATCGTAGAAATTATCCTTCAAGGGCTAGGATGGGATTCAGGATGGAAGCTTCTCAAGGAGATATCAACCGACATGCGAACATTCACGAGTGGAAGCTCCCAAGTTCCGGATTTGGTTCAACGGGGATACGTTGGCATCGGATTGGTAATCGATTTCTTCGGATTCTCCTCGCAAGCTCAAGGATTCCCTGTCAAGTTCACGTATCCGTCGGTAACTATCTTCAATGCCGACTCGATCGCGTTGATTAAGAACGCGCCCCATTCTGACCTAGGCAAGTTATTCATCAATTGGGTCTTAAGTAGGAGAGGACAGTCCCTTCTCTATGACAAAACGGTGTTCAGGCCTCCGATTCGTTCTGATGTCTACGCTCAGGCCCCTGCAGGCTTCCCCAATCCGTTTCAGCAGACGGTGAGCATAACCTATAACACAACCCTTGGGGCCAGTAGAAACACAGTCGTACCTAATCTCTTCGGCTCCATCATAATCGACCGGCATTCAGACCTAGTGGCTGCCTGGGATAAGATTGCAGAAGCACAGACAGCTATTTCCGCTGCCCCTCCAGGTTCGGATCTCAGCAATGCTAGGAGTTTGCTCGACAGCGCCATTGAGAAATTCGCTGCCATGCCAATTGACCAAGGGACTGCCTTAGCGATTAACTCAAAGATGGCTTCTGACCCCACTTTCTTCGCGCAGACAACAACCGAATGGGATCAATTCGCCCGCACGCAATTTGCTTCAGCATCGTCGGATGCTCAAGCGGCATTATCTGCAATTCCATCTTCCACTACCACGACAACTCTGCCCACTCAAACGACTACTCCCCCAACCACGACAACGTTACCGGCAGCAACAACTACAACTCGCCCTTCCGCAGCACCAGTGGCCTCGCCCGCTTCGACCTACACGCTGCTAGGATCAGGGGTTGGGTTGGTCGTAGTATTGACAGCCGTTGTTTTCCTGAGAAGGAGGATGACAAGTTAGTCAATGAAGTCATTAATTTTAGCTATCGCTGCCGTCCTGCTGATAATGTCGGTGGTAACTCCCGCGGTGTCTGCTCAGACCACGCAGTACAAGGTTGTTATCTACTCTATGGATGGAGCGCGGCCTGATTTCGTGCGGAAGTGGGCTTCCGGTGGACTCCTACCAAACTTGGCGAAGCTGATTAACGAAGGAACTACGCCTGACTATGCGCTCACAGTTGAGCCTTCAGTTACAGCTGTTGCCCACACAGCTATCTCAACAGGAACGTATCCTGCACACTCTGGAATAACGGGCAACACGATGCCCACATTCAGCGGACCCATCGCGAAGTTCACGTGGCCACCCACCTCTTCCGCCAGTGGATTCGACTCGCGTTACATGACTTCAGAGCCGATATGGACTACGGTTGTCAAGGCTGGCGAGAAAGTAACAATTGTGAATTGGCCCGCCAATTGGCCGCAGCAAATCCCCGGTGTCGTCGTAAGCGGATTCAATCCTACTTCCCTCTCGTCAAATCTCTTCTCGACGGAGGATGTTTCCGGAGCCACCAAGGTTACTCTTTCACCAGCAGCAGGAAATTGGACTGGTTTGCCTTCTTTCGCTTCCTCTTCCCCTCCTTTAGAAACTTCTTTTACAGTTAGGCTCGGTGCAGCGTTTGCTGGTGTCAAGTATTTTGGATTGGTTCTCGATACGCAAAACGATGGAAAGGTAAACTACAACACAGTTTACATCACGAAAACTAGAGACGCTTCAAGTCCCGTCGCTGTTCTGGACAAGACTTCGAAGAAGTGGAGTTCCCCAATCTACCAGTTACTCAACGGTCCCTTTGAAGGAAGGTTCAGATTTGGCTTCTACTTTGCACTTGTAAACCTCTCAGACGATGCAGCTAAGCTGAGGATCTACCAGTCATTTGGGAGAGCGTCGGAAGGTTACCTATGGACACAGCCGGATACCTTAGCTGACAACTTATTGGCCGCGGCAGGTCCAATAGTAACAGGAGGCGATAGGCCTGGTCTTGAACGAGGTTGGTACTCCCTGGATTTCTACCTTGAGACCGTACGGGTTTCAGTAAATTGGTTTACAAATACCACTGCTTGGCTACAGAAGAATACGGACTGGAACCTATTCATGACCTATGAGCCTTGGACCGACGACTTCGAGCATGAAATGCTAGCTTACATTATGCCGTATTCGCCCAGGTTCGATGCCAGTAAGAATGCCACATACACTGACGCCTTGGTGCGAGTCTATCAAGCTGCTGACGAAATGCTCGGTGTGATCCTGAAGAACATCGACAGTAATACACATGTCATAGTGGTATCCGACCATGGTTTTGTCCCCATTTGGAAAGAATTCTACGTCAACAACGTTCTACTCAACAACGGTCTACTAGCCTTAAACCTAGGCACGAAGAACGTAAACTTCACCGCCACCCAAGCATACTATCTCTGGGATGGCCACATTATGATCAACAAGAAGAACTTCAACAACTATACCGCAATTCAATCCAAAGTAATTTCCCTGCTAACTGGATACCGCGATAAGGAGACCGGGGAACGAATTGTTGACCTCGCCTTACCTAAACAACAAGCAGCTGCAGTAGGATTAGGCGGCGACAGAACAGGGGATGTGATCATCAGTCTTGTCAACGGCTACCATTACGAAGGCGCTATCAGAACTGTCGGAGTAGAAGTCGAACCAATACCCGAATTTGATACCACGTATCAAGGGGTTCCCATCAAAGTCTCATTCGCGGGCTACCATGGATACGCCCCATATAACCCGGAACTCTGGGCAACGACTATCCTCTGGGGTCCACTCATGAAGAAAGGAGAGACAATACCTCCAGTGAAACTGGTCGACATTGCTCCAACAACGGCGCTGATACTCGGAATAACGGAACATCCTGCGTATGACGGTTCGATAATCGAAAAAGCGTTGACAGTTCCTGTTGAGACGCTACTCAGCGATAAGGCCACAGTCGCTTCCCTTCAGTCCGAACTTACACAGTTGCAGGGGGCGGTTAGTGACCTTCAAGCAAGCGTTACCAATGCTAGGGTCCAAATCACCTCATTCCAGTCAGACCTTAATTCTGCGCGGGGTACCATCGCTTCACTGCAGTTAGACGTTAATTCTGCCCGGAGCACCGTAACAACGCTACAAAGCCAAGTGACATCCCTTAACAATCAAGTTGCCGACTACCAGAATTACTCGATTGCGGCCGGCCTAGGCGGGTTGGCGATAGGTATTCTCGTTGGCTTCTTGATCCCTAGGAGAAGAAGCTAAGGGAGTACCTCACACCTATTTCTTTTTTGGAATCGAAGGATGATAGTTAGCGAACAATACCGTAGAATCATTCCTACCTGACCAATTTGGAAACGGATATTCACCCAAAAACCTTTAGCATATGCGATTAGCTACTGGCACGTTGAGTCTAACGTCTCAAGAGACTAAGTTTTACGTCAAGATCTACGAGAAAGAGAAGGCGATAAAAGTTCCCAAATCTGTAACTGTATCACTGAAAGGTGTCGCAAGCGGAAAGATGATGGGCAAGATGAAGAAGGAGGCCATCTTCTGCCCCGTCCTCAATAGAGAGAGGTCCTTCCTCGAATGCTTTGCCTGTGAGTCCTTCATCAGGCGATATAGGGGAGAAGTTCACTGCGCAGGTGGACCTGCAACATTATTCGAATAGGATATTTCAACTAGTTCCTAAACTCATCATTCCATTTCCTGCAGATATAGTACGACAGTCTCCAAAAGCCAATTGACGGCGCCTTCCGTGGAATATCGAAGAGATTTCTCATATAGACATACTGCGTCTTCTTCAGCCTTCCGTCCCACACTGGCACATTCCTACCGATAAAGCCTGCATTCACTAAACTCTTGAGAACGGTGAGATAGAAGTTTCTCCGACTATATTTGAATGCCGAGCCATTAGCTGCAAATCTTCTCGACTCGAGCATATCAGCGAACTTACTTACGGCGTTCTTGCTCGCCTCGCCCTTTCGCTCCTTAAGCCATCTGAGGAAAATCCTTGCGGCAACCCTGGTCTTCTCATTAGAGAATATTGTCTCAACTACATCCGAGGAGGACATGATGGCCTCTTCCGAAAAATCTATCCTCAAACGCGGCACCCTTATGAGATTGAAGACTTAGAAACCGTAGTTCGAATACTCAGATTCTTAGCTAAAGTCGCTTTGACATGTATGGTCCGTCCCGCTCGTATCCCAACCTTCGGTAATAATCCCTCGTACCTATCGCACTTATCACAGAAGCCTTTCTTGCTCCATACTCCTCTACCGCTATCCTCTCAGCCTCAGCCATAAGGGCTGAGCCGTAGCCGCGGTGCTGCCAAGCAACTGAATCCCTCGCCCCCAAGGGAATCATCTGCCCATAGATGTGAAGCTCACGGATAATGCAGCAGCTCTTCCCTGCCAACTCGGTTCTGTGTGCTCCTTCGGAGGGAATACGGAGCCTGAGAAATCCTATCAAAGCGTCTTCAACTACATCCTCGAAGGAAAGAAAAACTTCGAGGCCACCGGATGCTTCATAACTTTCACGAAGCAGTCTTATGTTCTCCATACTTACCTGGATATTACGCTTCAGCTGCTTTAACCCCACTTCTCTACATCTTATGCACATGCAAGAGTAACCGCGTCTCTTTACTTCCTCCAAGACCAATTCTCTCAAATTGCTATTTACCACTCCAGCCATGATATCACTCGACGCAAATTCTCTCTGGATTCTCATGATACGAACCCACCTAGGGAGGATCCTCTTCACATCGGCGAGTAAGTTCACCGTAGTCTCAAGATCGTATGGCGTGTACCTTCCCAGCTTGTAAAGCCCATGGAGAGCAGTATGCTCAACAATGAGTGTAGGATAGATCTTCAGCATGTCAGGCTTAAACGCCGGGTCCTCGAACAGGGTCTTGAAGAAGGTGAAATCCTTCTCAGGATCCGATCCGGGAAGCCCAGGCATCATATGAGCTACAATCTTGAAACCAGCATCCCTCGCAACCTGAAATGCTTCAACGGTATCTTGCAGAGTGTGACCCCTATTAACCAACTTCAGGATTTCATCGTCTAGAGCCTGGACACCTATTTCCACTCTCGTCGCACCATAGCTCAGCATCAGATCCACATGTTGTTCCTTACAAAAGTCAGGCTTCGTCTCGATCGTCAAACCTACGTTTCTTACGGGCGACTTCTCAGCCAGCCTTTGCGCTTCATCCAGGTTGGCGCACCTTCGACCGACCAAAGCTTCGAAGCAACTCTTCACGAACTCCTGCTGATAATTCAATGGCAACGACAGAAAGGTTCCTCCCAAAATCACTAGTTCCACTTTGCCGATTGAATGTCCCGAGAGGGCGAGTTGCTTTAGCCTAGAAGAGATTTGCCTAAACGGATCGTATTCATTCTGAATCGCCCTCATAGTCGCGGGTTCCGTCCCAACGTAGCTCTGAGGGGTTCCGAAAGGAACACCACCGGGGCAAAAGATGCATGTTCCGTGCGGACAAGGAAAAGGCCTAGTCATGACCCCAATCGCTACAATCCCTGACGCACTCCTAACAGGTTTGACGAGGAGGTACTTTCGAAGAACACTCCTCTTCTCTTCCGGCACACATCCAAGAATTTCGCTATACTTCGGAGGAGTCTTCAATGAATACTTCTGAGAGAAGCTCTTTATGACTTCAGCAACCTCATTTCTACTCCGAGGGGGAGTGCGCTCCAGATGATCAGCGACTTCATTCAGCATCGTCTCCAGAATATTGGAACGAGCAAGCGCGAAAGTCAAGGCAGTCGAAAACGTCATGAAACCGGTAAAGGACAGCGATTAAAGGATTCTGAAACTTTCAGGAGGATTCTAGCGATAGCTCTTTAGCCAATTCTGTCCAGGCTTCCGCTTAAGAGAGTACCTTTTCAAGAAAGTGCTGCGATTCCTAAGCCTCGGAATCGGGGACACTCTGGGCTTCGCCTGCAGCTTCGGGGTCTGACTCCTTACCTTCCCAGCTTTGGTTAATGATCCATGAGTCGGCATCTAACAAGAATTGTCATCATTATGCTTTAAGCTTTGCTCTGAATTGGAACCATTTTTCCTGTCTTATCCCTTGTTAGTTGCCCCAGTTCTTCACTGACCTGCCTAAGGCGGCTAGACGAAAGGACGGGCCCCTCCGTGCATAACAAGTAATTTCCAATGACGCAGCTACCACAGAGACCCAACCCGCACTTCATAGGCCGTTCCAGACTCATCTGACAGCTAACGCCAAACTCTTCCCCCAGCAGAAACGCCTTCTTCATCATCAATTCGGGTCCGCAGGCATATATCATCGTGATACGCTTCTTTTCTAGTACGTATCTCGCTGCGTCCGTCGCCAAACCCTTGTACCCGCTGCTACCATCGTCTGTGGTGGATATCACCAAAGAGCCTGAACCTTGAAAAAGGCGTTTGGCCCTACCAAAGAACAGTAGCTCAGAACTGGTCTTTGCTCCAATTACAAGATTGATTCGCGAATTGCGTTGAAGAAGCAGCCTAAATAACAGCATCAGAGGCGCCATACCAGTACCTCCCCCGATCGCAAGAACCTCACCCTTCGATATCGTGAAGCTCTTGCCGTAGGGACCCCTGATACCGAACTTCTCACCTCGAGACATTCGACACATCTTGTTTGTGGCTGGACCCCAGTCCTTCACAGTAATTGCGCAGTTTCCAACTCGGTATGGCAGAGATAGGCTCATCGGCACCTCATCGGCTCCGGGAACCCAGATCATGGAGAACTGCCCGGGTTTAGCAGCAGAGCACATGGCATCATCAAAGATGAAGGTCCGTATCGATGGAGTCTCGATCACAATCCGTTTTATAGTGACGAACCTGGGTCTGTCAGCGTCGGTGTGCGAATCCAACAATCTCCCTGATACTCGCGCGCTTCTTCTTCACCAGATAACTTCGAATGCCGTCCACAACATTACCAAACACTCGAAGACCTCTTTCTCCCACTGAGGAACCGATCTGGATGGCTGAAGCACCTGCGTAAAAGAACTCTACCGCGTCTTGCCACGTGGTTATTCCCCCGCAACCTATTACTGGCACGTCAACATTCTTACTGATTTCGTACACGTACTTCAGGGCAATCGGCTTAATCGCCCTCCCGGAGAGACCACCCGCTTTGTTGGAAAGAATTGGGTACCCTGTCTCTATATCGATCGCCATGGCAGGGACTGAGTTGATGGCGCTGATGGCATCGGCACCATTATCGTGAGCTGCAACGGCTATCTTTCGGGCTTCGGTCTCAGGGGAAACCTTCACGATAACAGGTCTTTTCGTCTTGGCCCTTACCACGCGCACAACTTCAGAGATAGATTCAATGCGCTTCGCCACATCTTTACTCTCCGAATCCAATTCTGGCGATGAGAAATTAAGTTCATACGCCTTTGCTGGAGTAGCTTCCATGACAGATACAATCCGTTGAAATTCATTGGTCTCAGATGCGAAGATATTGATAATGAGAGGAAAATCGCTGCTTAGCTTCCCCAGCTCGGCTGCAAAGTTACTGGCACCAGGATTAGGCAGCCCCATAGCGGTGACGTATCCGCAATCGACCTTAACCACGGTTGGAGCCCGAAAGCCCTCACTTGACCGAATCCCAATTGATGGAGAAATGACACCACCAGCACCCAATCGGACAGCCCTCCGCAGAATCTTCAGCGAAAAACCGAGCACTCCAGAAGCCACGATCGTTGGATTACGAAGATGTAACCCGGCAATATCTACTGAAAGGTCCGGCCGATCCCGAGACCTGTCGCTCATCACAAACTTCGGATAACCTTAACATAATCGGTTTAAACCTTGTAGGGATATTTGAAAGCCATCCTATTCGTATGTGAGGCTGGAATAATTGCAACGGACGAGTCAAACGACATCATTGTTGCATCGAAATTCAAAGGACCTTCGGCCCTTGATGCCTTGAATAAAATTAGAAGCAGCCCAGACTCAGAACTCCTCGAAACATTCTCGGTCCTCAAGGAGAAAGGTCTTGAAGAGTTGGAAGTAACGGACGACGCTCTAAAGGATCCCCTCTCTCAGGCGGGCTACCGTGTTTCCATCGCGTCCACTGAAGTCAGGACAGCACTGGAGCTGCAGAAGATTCCACTCATGATAAAGGCTGGGTTCGCCTCCTCGGAAGAAGAAGCGAGAGAGGCAATAAGACGTTACGCGCTCGAAGTTTCGGAGGAAAAACTAAGAATCCTATCAGCTGCTCCCGACCTGCATGTCATCCAATCGGTTCAAGCACTAGACGAAGTCGACAAAACTTTCAACTTGTTCTCGGCACGGCTAACGGAATGGTACGATCTGCACTTCCCAGAACTGGACGGCCTAGTGGATGATTCCTTAACCTATGCAAAGATAGCAACACAATTTGGTCGAAGAGACAACATCGGCAAGGAGGAAATTCGCAGATTTGGCTTCTCAGACAAGAAGAGCGAGGCAATTCTGATAGCAAGTCAGAAGTCAAAAGGTGGCGCCATAAGCGATGAAGACCTCACTCGCATATCCAATTTGGGTGAAGAGCTACTTCACCTTTCATCACTCAGAGACAAGCTACTCAAACACGTGGAGAGAACGATGGAGAACATTGCCCCCAACCTCTCTACGATTGCAGGCCAGACTATAGCTGCCAGACTTATCGCAAGGGCTGGTGGACTACAACGGCTAGCCATGCTTCCAGCAAGCACCATTCAAATTTTGGGCGCTGAAAAGGCCCTTTTCAGAGCTCTGAAGACCGGGACGAGGCCTCCGAAGCACGGTATCATATTTCAACACCAGGCTGTCCATTCAGCACCCAAATGGCAAAGAGGAAAGGTAGCTAGGTCACTTGCGAACAAGATAGCCATAGCTGCGCGGATAGACGCGTTCAGGGGGACGAAGGAGCAACAGTTGCAGAAAACTTTCGAGAGACGGCTCGAAGAAATAAGGGAGAAGTACCCAGAGCCACCTAAGCCAGCTGACCGAAGGCTAAGAAAAGAAAGGAGAAGGAAGACTGATAGAAAATAAGACAATCCGAATTATAGAGTTGCAAATAAACGATGAAAGAAGGCTTGCAACCCTCAATCTAGCACTTGGTGTACAAGTCTATGGTGAGAAACTCATCACCCTAGAGGGCCGAGAATACAGGGTTTGGGATGCTTTTCGAAGCAAACTCGCAGCGGCAATCCGGAAAGGCCTGAAACAAGTCCCTCTCACACATGGAAGCAAGGTGCTCTACCTAGGAGTCTCAACAGGGACGACAGCTAGCCATATTTCCGACATTATCGGGCAAGAGGGAGTCCTCTTCGCAGTAGAATTCGCTCAGAGAGTTGCGAAAGAATTCATCGACAGGGTGGCGAGACACCGACAGAACATCATCCCCATAATTGAAGATGCCAGAAGCCCACAAAAATACCGAGTCGTCTTCGACAAGGTCGATATCGTGTACTGTGATATCGCACAACCCGACCAAACGGATATTGCAATTACCAACTGTGCCTACTATCTTAAGCCTCATGGGTTCCTACTGTTAGTGATTAAGGCTCGCAGCATCGATGTGGTAGAGGATCCCAAGAAGACGTTCGAAGAGGAAATTTCAAAGCTGCGAAATAGTGGGTTCAGAATCCTCGAAGCAATAAGACTAGATCCTTATGACAAGGATCACGCGATGATTCTAGCACAAAAAATGCCTAGTAATCTGTAATTTTGGGGCCGATCCTTCGAAGAGTCTTCCAAGAGGTCCTTGTGAATGGAGGAGGCTTGCTTTTTTCCAAAACCCAGTTTGACAAAAATTCGAATGTGGCCTTATCCGAGGGGTATCCCGAGCCAAAATCACCGTAGACGTTTCTCAGTTTCTCAATTTCCAGATCTCTCCTAACTTTGGCCACGATACTTGCGGCGGCTACAACTGGATTTCGCCTGTCCTCTTTATGACGGCATACGATCTTTACCTTACGTGTAACGAATTGTTGTAGAATCCCAGAAAATCTGTTCAGGTCCGTGTCAGGGGCGTCTACATAGACTTCGTCAGCTGATAGATGATTGATTATGAAACCCATTTTCATAGCCTCTAGAAAATTGAGCTTTCTGAACTTGATACCGCGCTTCACAAACTTGTCTATCTCCGAAGGCGAGACTTTCACAACCTTAATCTCCTCCGCTAGCCTGTGAATCTGATTCGATAGAAGTGACCTTCGCGCTGGGGTAAGCAGCTTCGAATCTTTCACTCCCAGTTCCACGAGAAGATCAACATCCGATTTTGAGAATGTAACCCCGGCGATGACCATGGGGCCGAACACTGGGCCTCTTCCCGCTTCGTCTACCCCACCGATGGTTTCCATCTTGTTATCATGCCTCCAGTCTCTGAAGTACCTTCGTCGCTAATTCATCAGAAAGGCTAGCTCTGTTTTGCTCGGTGACTTCAATTACCTCTACATACGGAAGACCTTTGAGATCCTCAACAAAAGGGTCCTTCACTCTTTTGTGGATAACTCCAACCAATGGCTTCCCACTTTCAACGACTTGCTTAACTGCTCGTCTAAATTCAGGACTATAGAGCTCCATCGGACCGACTTCGTCGCATACGATGACTTCAGATGCCCCGGCTGCCTTCAACAGCGCCTGCGCCCCAATATCGGCCAGGTCCTGGAGGTTGACTCTATACTTTCCCACCTTAGGACCCATCTTCGTGGTTACCGATGCGAGGGTACCTCTACGCTCCGTGGCGATATCGACTAGGTCAAATCCTATTCTTTCACCGTGGATCCTAACCTCCCGGGAAATAACGCCGCCTACTATGTACCCGCTGCTCTTGAGCTGTGTAACTGTTTTAGCAAGAACCGATGTCTTTCCGATTCCTGGCTCACCAGTAAGAAACCAGACTCTTTTACTCTCGGACAAAAGCGGCGTCCGTCCTCCCAATCTTCCCTTAAGAGTGTAATGTATCTATGTAAGCCATTTAGAAATCTCTCACCCATTTGGGAGACAGTTGCATAGGGAAGTTGTCTACCAGAGAATTCAGGAAGGAAGAACGTATCTTCTCGTTCCTTCGGCTCCTACGCGCAAGGTACCTCCACCGAAGGAGCCTGTTTTCTTCAACCCCCTAGCGAGAGTCCCTCGCGATCTATCCATTTTGATAATTAGAGGTGCCGTGCAGAAGCTGGGCAAGCGGGTGACATTCGCAGATTCATTAGCAGGAGTTGGGGCCCGCGGGCTTCGGGTTGCAACTGAAGTGCCAGAAATCGAGAAGGTATACATCAACGACCTCAATCCAACCTCAATTAGTATTGCGCGGAAGGCTGCTCGTATCAACCGCGTCTCCTCTAGATGTTTGTTCTCTGCTCGTGACTGCTGCAAGTTCCTGATTGATCATTCCGGCCCTGAGGAAAGGTTCAGCATTGTTGATGTAGATCCATTCGGTTCCCCGGCTCCTTTCATCGACTGTTCTCTGAGAGCACTGCATGCCGGTGGTTTGCTGTGCCTTGGAGCTACAGATGCCACTGTTCTATGCGGTATCTACCCCGAGATTGCATGGAGAAAATATCACGGATATTCCCTGAATACCGAATATTGTCACGAGATCGGCATACGACTGATTCTGGGCCTAACGGCCATGACGGCGACAAGACTCGATTTGGGCATAGTTCCTCGGTTTGCCCATGTGACCCGAAATTACATGCGGGTATACGTCTCGATTCGACCAGAATCATCCGAAGTTCAAAGCACCGCATCCAATCTCGGTCATATTCTCCACTGCTTCAAGTGCGGTAACAGAATCTTAGAGTCTCCAGTCGGACAGAATTGCAACAACTGCGGAGCAAAGATGAAGACTTCAGGCCCCCTATGGACGGCTAGCATTTATGATCAAGACCTATTGCGATATTCCCTTCAGTTCCATGAGACGTATTTCTCAAAGGAGAGTTATAGGTTACTTGCACTCGCTTTGGAAGAGGCTGATATTGCCACCTACTTTGTAACAGATAAGATTGCTGACAAACTTCAGGTTCCTACCCCTACATTGGAAGACGTCATAGGGCAGTTACGGCTTGCTGGCTTCACGGCCACGCGAACTGCATTCAACCCCCGGGGAATCAGAACGAACGCGCCGATAAAGTTCCTGTATGATACGATACGCGGTCCCTGAGCACTCATTCAAAACGGAGACACACAAAGTACATTTCGCTACTTTCCGATCGACTTGCCTTGGGTTTGGCCAGCTTGACGACCCGGAATACCTCAAGGAGCATTGAATTGATCTCTTTCACCCTTTCCCCTTCGAAAATCTTGAGGACGGCATTACCTCCGGGTTTAAGAAGTCGAGGAAACGCATCGATCACTCGAAGCGTCAGGTCCGCCTGTCTCTGATGATCCAGCTCCCACACCCCACTTACCTTGGGAGAAATATCCGATAGCACTACATCAGCGTGCCCCTGCAGCTGATCTAATACAGCGTTTATGGTGCTGTCAAGTCCTACGTCTCCTGTAATAGTAGTGACGTTATCACCTACTTTGTCTACTAGGCTTACGTCGACTCCCAGAACCCTGCCTCCTAGACCTACGGCTTTCGAGGCTACCTGTAACCAGCCGCCAGGGGCGCAACCGAAGTCAACGACTTTTTGGTTAGGCTTGAGGAGGGAGTATCTCTCATTTAGGTCAAGGAGCTTGAATGCAGCTCTGCTTCTGAAACCCTCTTTCTTAGCCAGTTTTCTGTAGAGATCCCTTCGTGCCTTTTCTAGTTTCATCAGCCAACAGCTCCTTTGGAAGGAAAGGGTGGGGTAGGAGTTCTCTGGCCTTGAAAAGCTTGTGCTTCCCTTGCGTGTTTGCTACGATGACCTCCATATCTGGGCTGAATTGAATCATGACTTGTCTACAAGCTCCGCAAGGATAGAACGTTTCGGGCTTCTTTGTTACAATGGCGATCCTCTTGAAGCGTGTAAAACCTTCTGAGACTGCTTTGTAGATGGCTGTCCTCTCTGCACAATTGGACAATCCATACGAGGCATTTTCAATGTTGCAACCGGAGAAAATCTTTCCCCCTTCGGTTTCAAGAGCAGCTCCGACTTTCACGCCTGAATACGGCGCATACGCCTTTTCTCGACCCCGGCGCGCAGCATGGATTAGGAAATCTAACGACATTTCTTACACCATCAGAAGTTGAAAGCTAATGACGTAAGGAAAGGGGCTTATCTGGCCATTAAAGGTTTGAGTCTCTGTCGAATAATGTAGTTATCGAGAAGTTCTCGGCACCTATTTCGAACAGTAACCTCAGTCACTTCAGCGACCTCGGCGATTTCGCGTTGAGGAATGTGCTCGCCTGAGAGAACTGAGGATATGTAGACGTAAGCGGCCGCAAGCCCTGCGGGAGCTTTACCGCTTGAAATCTTAGTGTCATTAGTTTTGGAGGCTAATTGAAGTGCGAGCCTCTCAATCTTAGGATCGATCTTCGCGGTATTAACAAGTTTTGAAATGTACTTGTCCACGGAGGGTGGAGGAACATACGCCCTTTCCACCTCCTTTAACACCAACCTATAGTACTTGGCTACAGTCCTTTTGTCGACACCAGCAGCTCTTGCCACCTCTTTCAAGGATCTTCCTACCCCACACTTACGACACGATAGGTAAACCGAAGCCGCCGTCATCCCTATAATCGATTTACTCTTCGCCACCTTCATCCTTGCCGAAACACGGTAAATGTGGGCCGCGGTTTCTGACACCATGCGCGGAAGAGTAAGTATGCTTGCCACCTCCGTTATTCTAGAGAGTACGTTTGAAAGTCCTCTCTCCTCAGAACTGGATGTTCTTATACGCGTCTGCCATTTCTTCATCTTTCCTACTGCATTTCGCATATACGGATTCAAGGACTTGCCGTGGGAATCACGCATTTGACCACCAATTTCCGTGGTTAATCCGAAATCATGTAGGGAAAGCGTCCGAGGTGAGCCTACCCTGACTCGCCTCTCCTTCTCCTCTAGATCTAATGCTTTCCACTCAGGTCCTTGGTCTTCCGCCTGGTCCGCAGCTACGAAGCCGCAGCTGGGACAGACGACCTCCCCTTTATCGTAGTCTCCTATGAGAAATTTTCCACAGACCGGACAAGCGGTGCTAATACCTGAATCAGAGGAAGTCTTCCACAACAAAAGATCATCCTTAGTAAGCGTATAATTTGTCCTTAGTTGCCCTACTGATGCGATCAGTAAGCGGGTCAGCAGATGCGTAAGGCGATTTTACTGGCCCAATAATCTCGAGCACTCGGGCCACCTTTCGTCCATTGCTGTCGACGATCGTAGTCCCGGGAGCAACATTCTCCTTCAACTTAATTATGAGACGACCGCTTTTAGCTTGATGCAAAATTGCACCGACTTCCTTCAAGTTGTCGCTACCGCGAAGTCTTGTTACTTTTAAGGATTCTGCGTTATACGACGAGTGATTAACATCATTGACCGGGAGTGCTAAGTCGGCTGTCGCTTGTCACCCCTTACGAGGGGCAACATTTGTGCAATTTCAGTGATCACTTGAGTCTTCGGTTTGGTACGTGGAATTGAAACATACCCTGACCTTGTCGGGCTACGCTTAGGATGAGATGCCTTGACCATTTCGACATCATAGCCAAGTTTTCGAGCCGCCTCAGCCAATTCCTCCAGCGTTGGAGATTTAGTTGCGGAGCTTAGAGACACTCTTCGGCCCCCTGACCTACTAATGGCAGAGTCGAAGTAGTCAGTCCAAAGAACAATTCTATCGTACTCCTTCAAATCCGTTCCTACTTGAGCAGAATCGCGTTTACGACTCCATTCTGTGAAGGTCGCGAAGTAACTCGCGCTTTGCCAACCTCTGTTTCAATGATGGCGCCCCGAGTTATTATCCGCCGTCGTTCGTAGTCCCTGCTAGCGGGGTTGGAAACTACTCTCAGAAGTTTGGCCCTAACCGATTTCCCAGTTGAGGTATCGACGACGTTAGCAAACTCAGATCTTCTAAGCTGGGACTTGAGGCTGCCTCCTCTAACCCTGCTTGCCCGGATCTCAACTGGTCCTATTACGGTCTCTACGGAGAACCCATCCCTTTCGAACAATCTTCTCGTTCTGTGGGGGCTGATGCGCCCTCCCGTAACCTTCCTTTTAGCAAGATTTTCAACTGGCTTCGTCATGAGTAAAGCGAAGCACGACTAGTCGAGAAGTAATTAAGGCTTGGATGGTACATATGGACGAACGACGCCCAGCTTCTCGAGCTGTTGTTTCATAACCTGGGGATCACTACTCAGCCCGAAGTATTCTGAAAATCTTGGCGTTGTCCTGTATATTCTCGCCCTCGCGTTCCTTTCGGCATACACGAAGCCAAATTCCTCAAGTGTTCTCAAATGTCCATATGCTTGGGGACCTCTGCGAATGGCAACTTCCTTCGCAGAGATAGGTTGAAAGTACACAACGTAGGATAGGGTCTTCAAAACTGATGTAGGGAGCAACGGTTTAATTGCAAATCGCTTTGCAATTGGGTTGTACTCAGGTTTCAGTTGCATGACAAATCTTTGACCATCCAATTCTAGAACTTGAATGGCTCGCAGATTTGACTTAACTGCATGTGCGAGACTCCTGGCAATGCGAACTACTCTTCTCTTGGAGGATATACCTGAGGCCTTGACCAGGTCCTCTAATGATAGGGGCCTACCTGCAGCGTAGAGAGCAGCTTCGACTCGTGCCCCTATTTCATCGTCACTTAGTGACATTGCCATGTGCGGGAACGATGCGAATGTCCATTTCATCCTCCGTTAGCCTGATGACGCCTTCCATCCCTAGGAAAAGGAGTAGAATAAAGGTACGCACTTCCTCCAGAACTGTCATACCGGTGACGAGTTCCCTGAATGAAATCGAGTCCTGATCAATGAGTGCTTGGTTAATTTGTTTCCTGAAGGATGATAGCAGTTCTTGAATGTTCGTAATGAAGGGGTCCATTTCAATTATTGGCTCGGCCTCGATGAGTCTATGAACCGGTCTCTCTGGCTTCCCTCTCGTCAAGATTTCGTTTAAGACATCGGAGAGTGCGTTTATCAGATCCTCCACGGAGGTGGAGTAAAGTTCGTATCTGAACGGCATCAGCATGATCTGTGGGGGCTCATGATACGAAATCTGCTTACGTTGGAGTAAAAGTTTCTCGAAGAGGAACAAGCTCTCGACCTTGAACCTATAGAGAAGAGCCGACGAAAGTGCCGCGGAGCCGCACAGTCTCATATCAAGCCGGCCTCTCTGCGTCATCAATGACAAAAAAAGTTCAAGAAGCTTGCTGATATCAATCTCCCAAGGTTTGTGTCCCCGCACTGAAGTCGGATCAACGAGCAGGTTGAGTGGAGGTTTGGATAGGTTGAGGGCTTCACTTGACACCTTTCATCACGACCTCCAGTCCAGGGCGGTATCGAATGACTTGCGACACTCCGTCTGTCATATATACTCCGTAGACTAAGCTTGCACGCGAGACCATCGAGTCCTTAAGCGTGACAATAATTATTTGTGACGACTCTGATCTCTCCTTCAGCAGGTCGGCCAGCCTTTCCGCGTTAACCACGTCAAGATGGGCATCAATCTCGTCGAAAAGATAGAAAGGTGAAGGGAAGACGGATTGGACTGCAATTATGAAGGCTATAGCAGAAACAGTTTTTTCTCCTCCGCTCACGGAGCTCGACTCCCTTGCGATCTTTCCAGGGAATTGTGTCATAAGAAACATACCGCTTGAGAAGATTTCCTCCGGATTCTCCAATTCGAGCCACGCAGATCCCCCGCTAAGTTTTACAAATACAGCTCTTAACTCCCGGTCTACCTTTCCGAACGCCTCCAAGAAGACTCGCCGCTTCTCTGCTTCTACATCTTCAATAAAGTGCACAATCTTATCCCTCTCCACACTGAGTTGATTTCGTCTCAGCGACAGGTTCCGATAGCCTTCAAAGATCTCCTTGTATGTTCTATCGGCCAAAAGGTTCACGCCATCCTTCAGGCCATCATATTCGCGCGTCAGCTCACTCACCGTAACCTCGGCGGATTCAAAAGTCTCCAGAGAATGGGAATACCCGAGCACCGATAGCTCAGTTTCAAAAGATCGTGCTTGCTTGGAAAGCTCGTCAATTTCCCGCTCAACCAAAATAAGCTGCCTGTCGACTGACGCAAGAGCTTGAGAGACCTGTATTTCGCGATGACGTAGTTCCTCCAGTTTCTGCTCGAAGCCATCCACGATTTGCTTGGAGTTCCTCGATGCTTCCAGAAGTTCGCTCCCTTGGTTCCTAAGCGCAGTCAGTCGCTCCGTGAGTTCACTGGTTTTAGGAGTCCCATTCTGCAAAATACCAGTCCGCATTGAGATTTGTTCCTCATAATTTGCAATTTCGGTAACGATTCTCTCTAAGGAAGGCTGTAAGTTGATTTCAAGATTCGCCTGATCTCTTGCCATCCTTGTGGTTTCCTCTCTTACTTGCGAGGCGATATCTTCTAGCTTAGCAATAAGTTTGGCACGCCTGTTTTGAAGGTCTCTGATTGGTTCATTGAACGGTTCAGGAGAAAGGGTTTGCAACTTCTCCTTCAAACTTGACAGCAACATTGTCCGCTTCTCGTATCTAGTGACCAGTCGGTTAAGGGCAGAGGCATCCTTCTCCGTAGAATTGCGCAATGAAACGAGCTTCCTCTGCATCAATTTCTTCAATCGACTGTACTTGCCAATCATTCGGCCAATCGTGATGATTTCAGCCCGATGTCGTTCAAGTGTCAGTCTTCTTTCCAGTCTTGCCTTTCCAAGAACCTTACTCTGCCCCTCCAGCTTCTTGAGGTCCGACTTGCGCTTGGCAATCAACTTGCGCAGAGACTCGGTTGCATCTTTGACAGATGAGACGGATGCTGAATCGTGAACCAGTTTTAGAATCAAATCAAATTTAGCTGAGTAACCTGTTTCAAATGCACTACTATTCGGCGCGAATAGATCACCAGACGTGGTTACGCTCCTCAGACCACTTGATGCTACTTCGTATGCTGCCTTGGGCGAATTGACAAGTATGGTGTCTCCAAAAATGAAGTTCACAACTCCAGCTAGCTTCTTCGGAGCTGACACGAAATCGGCCAAGGGCCCGAGCACGCCCTCAACTCTCGGCGGAGACGCAGCCATCGAGTTTCGCACTTCGGAGACCGGAACCAGAATGATTCTTCCGAGCTTCAGCCGCCTGACGACCTCAGCTACCTTGAGGAGACTTCGCAAATCATTCATCAGGAGGGCCTTCAGCCATGCTTTTCCGACAGCAAAGATAGCCCTCTCATACACCCGATCGTAACTGATCAGCTCATCTAGTTTACCTACAAGACCTTCAATAGCCCCAGCTTCCGAGAGTTGCCTGAGTTTCTGAAGCCCAATTTCTTCAGAAGCGAAAGTCTCCGCTAGCTCTCTATGCACTTCATATCTCGTCACCTCGCCGCTGGCTTTCTCAAGGGTGTCAATACCGGTCGAGATTTCATCTTCTATTCTCTGCTTCATCTCATAGACTCGCTCAAGCGAGGTATCCACTTTTCCTAGCGATTCCCCCTCGCGTTCTCTCAGATTCTTTAGCTCCACCAAGTTTGCCTCAAGCTTAGCAAGAGTATCTGAAAAGGCAGATGCCTTACTCTGGAGGGAATCGAGTCTCTCTTTCAATATCCCCATTCTTTCCTTGAGGTTGTTAATTTTGATGGATAGGTTTGTACCCTCCGGGGTTAATTCGTTGATTCTCGCCTCAAGCCTCAGTGACTTCTCACCGGCAGCGTCACGGGAGCTTGCCGCTCTTGAGAGTTCCTTGGCAAGAGAATTTAGTTCTCGCTCGCCCTCTCTCTCTAGATTTCGGTAATCTCTAAGCTTCGACTTGGATTCTCGAATCCTAGGGCGAAGCTGCTCGACATCATTAACGTGTTTCTGCCGCATGTCGCGGAGATAGGGAAGGTTTTCGTTCGCCTTCGCCAAAATTGACTGCGATTCTTGAATTTCTCTACTGAGCCTGTCGAGCTCGTTTGAGGTCTTGCCAATGTCAAACTCTATCTCGACTTGACGACTCCCGCCGCCCTCGACTATGGTCTCCACAAACTTTCTTCTCTGCGCCTCGACCGCAGAGATTTCAAACTTGATTGCCTCCAGCGCTGATAGCCGCTCCAATCTTTTCTCTTGCAACGTTCTCAGAGTCCGATTTACCTCGACAATCTGCAATCTAACCGAAGCAAACTTACCTGAGACTATGACTGCCCTAAGCCATCGAATATTATCCTCAAGCTGTTTCAGTCTCAGTTGGTCATTTCTCTCAGCCTCGAGCGACTCCACTCGATTCTTTATCTCGCCTATCCGTGCCACAGCAATCTGCAGCTTTGTATCAGCCTGCTGTACCTGTTTGATCGCCTCAGCTTTCCTCTCATCGAACTGTGATATTCCCACAGCTTGTTCGATTAACTCTCGTTTTTCGTCAGGAAGGAGCTCTGAGATACGCGTCACCATACCTTGCGGTACGACATTGAGTCCGCCTGGAGATATGAGCGCCAGCTCCAGTGTTTCAGTTAGTTGTGTCCGGTGTACCTTCTTACCGTTGAGATAGTAGTTGCTTTCACCCTTCCTATTAATTTCCCTTGTAACCACAACGGAATCAGAGTCGACGGGGATCCTGCGATCTGAGTTGTCGAACTGGAGGGAGGCCCTTAGACTGAGTGGGCTTTCTCTGTCCGGTCCACCGTCATAGATTAGAGAATTGAGTCTGCTTACTCTGAGAGCTTTCGGGCTATTCTCCCCTAGACAGAAGAGAATCGCGTCAAAGATGTTACTCTTTCCCGAACCATTAGGTCCTGTAATAGACGTTAGGCCTTGGTCGAATAGGAGAGTTGAGACTCTCCCCCCC
This sequence comes from Nitrososphaerota archaeon, assembly GCA_023266955.1. Classification (GTDB taxonomy): domain Archaea; phylum Thermoproteota; class Nitrososphaeria; order Nitrososphaerales; family JAHFOH01; genus JAHFOH01. The sequence goes on along the minus strand of JAHFOH010000001.1, from coordinate 15,141 downwards.
AGCGACTTGAATCCCCTTATCTCAACTCTCCTGATCTTGACCATTGACTTGTGGATCCACCTAAGCTACTGGTGAAGAGAAACAAGTCTTGCTATTTTAGCCTGTTTATAATGACTTCTCACAAGAAGGTAACTTTTTGTTATCTTCCATTACGAAGCGACTATGGCCGGTTCTAACCTAGCTGATGTCTTCATAAGTCTCTCTTCCATTGACTTCACAATAACATACAACGTCGCGTTCAGAGGTGTCGGTACGCCAGATGCCTCTCCTAGGCTGTATATCGCTCCGTTAATGAAGTCAACCTCAGTCCTTCTTCCCCGTTCAATGTCTTGCAGCATCGAAGATTTGTTTTTGGAGGTGGTGGAGGCGGCTGTAAGGACCATGCCGGCTGGATCCTTGAAATCCGGGATAATACCCTTCTTCAGAGCGACTTCGTAGCTTTCCTGAGCAACTTCGGATGTCAGCGTTTTCAGGCTAGGGTACCTGAGGATATCTCCGTTTTTGATCCTTGCAATCGCGGTTACAGCGTTAATTGAAGAATTGATGATCAGCTTTTCCCATATCACCGTCTCAGGGTTATCAATTAGGACGGAGTCAAAGCCAGCTTTTTGAAGCAATTTGACAAGTTTCAAAGAGAGCGTCATGCATTTTGCCGTTAACGGCGCTATCTTTGTGACACCAGAAGCGGCGTGATAAACTTCGCCCGGAGCAATGTAGGTTGAGGCCTCCCCTGTTGAGGCTGCTGAAATCTGGCTAGGGTCAAACCATTTTCCTAGAATTTCGAGATTCCCTAAACCGTTCTGTAATGAGACTACGTGGGGTGAACTCACATTTAGGCCTAAGGCTTGGGCCGCTGCCTCTGTGCTGTAGGCCTTTACTGAGATTAGGACATGCTCGGCTTCCTTAGCCACCGCTACGTCTGACACACATTCCACGCTAGCCTCAATGGACCCTCGCTTGGACCATACAACTAGCGGCTTTGAGCTAATTCTTCTAGCTCTTTCAGGATCGTAATCTATGAGTACAGTATCAATTCCGGCCGCCTTCAGATATGTAGCAAATAGTGTACCTATTGCCCCCGGCCCCACTATAGCGACCCTCAATTCGGACGCCTTGCTCTCAGCTGTAGTTTCTCGACCTCAGCTATGTCCATGTGGAAGGAATGTTCCTCTCCTGGAAACTGACCATTCAACACATCATCCCTATAGGTCTGCAGCGCCTTGAGGATCTCCCCTGAGAGACTGAGGTATCTTTTGACAAATTTCGGAGTAAAGCGCTCGAATAATCCGAGGACATCATGTAGAACAAGAATCTGACCATCGGAGAATGGTCCTCCGCCTATCCCTATCGTTGGAATAGGCACCGCCTCAGTAATTGCTTTCGCCGCTTCCACAGTGGTCATTTCCAACACGAGACTGAAAGCACCTGCCTCTGCTAGGCTGACGGCGTCTTCTACGAGTTTGGCGGTTTCTTCGACCGTCTTGCCCTGAACTCTATAGCCCTCCAAAGTCGGAGTGGTTTGGGGGGTAAAGCCAATGTGCGCCATGACCGGTATGCCAACCCGGGATAGAGCCCTGACTGTTGGTGCAAATTCGCGGCCTCCCTCTATCTTCACTGCATCCATGCCCGCTTCCTTGATGAACCTTCCAGCATTTCGAATGGCTTCCTCAAGTCCTGCTTGATATGACATGAAAGGCATATCGCCAACTAGGAGTGCACGTCGCCCACCCCTCGAGACAGCCTTCGCCATCATGAGCATTTCATCGACTGACACTGGGCGAGTGTCTTGGTACCCAAGCACAACCATACCGCCCGAGTCTCCAACTAGTATGATATCGACGCCACTGCGGTCTGCTAGAAGGGAAGTCGGATAATCGTAAGCGGTAATAGCCACGATCTTGACATGCTCTCGTTTTCGTCTCAGTATCTCAGACACCGATATCTTCCTGGGGCTTTGAGAGCTCAAAGTTACTCACCTGAGCTGGTCTCGGAGAGTTGTCTTAGTCGTCCTAACATCAATCGAATCGAGGCCGCCAATGTCTTGCGATTATCGTATGATTCCGAGAGACGCCGAACGGCTTTTGCGTCCTTCTTCTTCAGCCTCTTCACCTCTGAGACCAATCTTGGAACAGCTCGCACAATGTTGTCTACTATCGTAATCGATGCCGCTTGCGAGGTTCTTGAAAGCGGATTGAGATCCACGGCAATTACCTTCTTCCCCAGTCTGCGCAGAGCCACTGTCCGATCACCATCCTCCAGAGGCACAAGCACCACATCCGCCACAAAAATCCCGTTAGGATCCGCCCAGCCGCGGGGGCTGTCCAAACCAGGTATCGTCGCACGAAGGTAATGCAATCCCAACACCTCGGTAGCCCCGTACTCGCGCAGCAATTTGGCAACCTTCACCATCCGTTTCTCAGTGCGGTGAAAGAGATTCACTTCGAGCTTCGCGTCAGAGGTGGATGCTAGCTGAACGAGTTCACGCGCCGCCAGGGCTGCTGAATTACCATTGACTGAGATGACTGGATAAGAGGCCAGGATCAAAGAAGAAGCAGCTGCTTCAATTGCATTCGCTGCAGGTGGCGTCGTTGATTCCCCAAGCAAATAGTCGAATGCCTCTCCCCGGCCATGAGCGATCAACCCAGCTTCAGTGACAACGTCTCTCTTCCAGCCCTCAATCAGGGTTTGTCTGATTCGTAAAGAGACAGCACGAGGGTGAGTGGGTGGGATCTGAAGGCTCATCAAATTCTGTGGGCACCTGAGCTATCTAGAGGGGCAACAATAACCCTCCCCTCTGGTCCATCCCGCAGTAGCGCGAGCACCTCGTTGACTTCACTGTCACGAACAACTGTGAACAATGTCCGCCCAAACATTGCCATTCCTAAGTGATATCCAAGTTCTGTTGCTCGGACCATCAGGCTGAGGAGCTCGTCATTTGCGACGCCAATCGCTGTCGTGAATTCTTGGCTCAGTTCAAGGAATCTCGCAAGCCTCGTGTCTCTCAAGAGCGCATCAGTTAATCTGCCTCCAATTGTGTTGATCTTTGCTCGAATCGCTGCATCGTTTAGCAGCCTGCTAGTGCTCATAGGCCCGTTGTGCAAAGCGACAACTCTGTATTCGTCGCTAACCGGTATTCGAAGCACCTTGCCGAAGCCTGGAGCCCCAGGCTCAGATCTTATTTCCAGACCACCATTGAACTCTGCAGCAACGGTCCCTAAACCTGTTTGGAGCTTTATCTCCACAGTGTGAGCCAGCTGTGCAGCTTCAAGGGGTGACATTTCAAGCTCAAGAG
>JAHFOH010000001.1:2721-11749 GCA_023266955.1 Nitrososphaerota archaeon | reverse complement strand
ATAGTTCAATCCAGTCCTGCGAAGGAAATTAAGATTCCATACCCCGCTGAGTATCCTGAGCTTCTGATTAACGCAGTGACAGGAGCCTACCTGTTTGGATATGACTTGATAGTCGTGCAGGGAAAAGGCAGGATTTCATACCACGACCGCGAGCTACTGAGGAAAGCGGTGAGACAACTTGTCGGCTTGGAAATAGTCGAGGAAGATAGTAGGTCATTGCTGGTGCAATTCCTACTGGAACCTACCACACTGGAGCCGGAGAAGATTCTTCGCAGAATGCACATTATCGCACGAGGAATGTATGCAGATGCAATAACAGCGTTGCTCGAAAGAGACAAGAATCTTGTGAGGATGATCGTACAGAGGGACGAGGAAGTTGACCGTTTTTATTTCCTCCTAGTCAGGCTGATTAGGAGTGCTCTTCTCGACAGCAGCTTAGCCAGCAAGTATCATCTAGGTCCTATCGATTGTCTTGACTATCGGGTAGCGTCCAACGTTCTTGAGACCGTAGGAGACTACTCGGTGGAGTTCGCCAAAAACGCGCAGAAAATGAGCGTGGTAAAAGGAACGGACGAGGTTGGGTCCCAATTGCGAATAATAAGTGAATCACTACAAAAATGCCAAGACCTTGCCGTTAGAGCATTTCTTACTAGAAACGCAAAAGATGCTCGAGATGTCGTCACCCTATACCGTGAAATCACTCAAACTGCAAGGGATTTAGAGAAGGCTCTAGTTGAAAAGTTGCCTAGTGATGTGTCGGTAGCATTGGCTACTGGAGCTTCTATCGACAAGATTGCTCGCTGCCAAGTTGACATAGCTGACTTGGTCGCTCCGGTCTATCCGATTATTCGATAGCGAACTCAATCTACAATAACTCAACACGTGCTCCGTGCACGATAAGCTTATGAGCATAGAACCACCTTAATTCGACATGCCGAAGTACATTTTCTTAACAGGCGGCGTCATGTCAGGTCTAGGAAAGGGACTTACCACAGCCGCTATCGCGAAGCTGTTGCAACTTGCCGGATACAGTGTAACTTGTGCAAAAATCGACCCCTATCTGAATGTTGATGCTGGGACGATGAACCCGATCATCCATGGCGAAGTATTCGTCACCGACGACGGCGGAGAAACTGACATGGATTTGGGCACTTATGAGAGATTCTTGGACCAAAACCTAACGACGGAGCATAACATCACAACGGGACAGATCTATCTGTCTGTTATCCAAAAAGAGAGGCAGGGTGAATTTCTGGGAAAGTGCGTACAAATCATACCAAACGTTACAGACGAAATAAAGAGGAGGATCCGAAGGCTAGCGAACGCCACACGCAGCAAGATACTGGTAGTCGAATGTGGAGGGACTGTAGGCGATATTGAGGGACTGCCATTTCTGGAAGCTTTCAGGCAGATGCGAATGGAAGAGGGCTCGCAGAACACCCTGTTTGTACATGTTACGTTGGCTCCAATGTTGGAGACAGTCCGAGAACAGAAGACAAAGCCTACGCAGCATAGTGTGCAGGAACTTAGGAGAATCGGGATTCAGCCAGACATAATTGTGGTGAGAACTGAGAATCCTCTAACCCAGTCCTCTAAAGAGAAAATCTCTCTCTTTACCAGCGTGGATGTGCAATCAGTGGTGTCTAACCCTGACTGCGACTCCGTTTACAGCGTACCGGAGATATTGGCGAAACAAGGAATTTTGACGGTCATAACTAAGAAAATGAAGCTACCTAGAAGAGATCTGAAATGGGGCTCCTGGTCTAGGACGGCAAGAGCCTACTCGAATCTTAAGGACCAAGTGACAGTTGCCATGGTCGGCAAATACGTCTCCCTCGCGGACAGCTACGTTAGCGTGAATCATGCACTGGCTCACGCTGGTGCGATGATAGGAGCGAAAGGCGAAGTCGATTGGGTGGATGCCGAGGGATTCGAACGACGAGCATCGGCACTTAACGTTCTCAAGAAGTATGATGGAATCCTGGTCCCGCAAGGCTTTGGCAGAAGGGGGGGTGAGGGAAAAATATTGGCCGCAAACTTTGCGAGAGAGCACGGAATTCCTTACCTGGGGTTATGCTTCGGCTTTCAACTAGCAGCAGTTTCTTTTGCCAGATTCGTATGCGGGTTGCGTAACGCGAACTCTACTGAAATTGATCCGGCGACACCCTACCCCATAATTGACCTTCTTCCAGAGCAGAGGGCCGTTAAGGAAATTGGTGCAACCATGAGACTTGGAGGGCATGAAATCAAGATTTCTCCGAACACCTTGGCGTACAAGCTGTACGGCAAGAATCTAATTAGGGAGAGACATAGGCACCGGTACGAGCTTAATCAACAATTCAGATCCCTAATGGAGGAGAAGGGCATGGTCTTCTCAGCCTTCAGCGATGAAGGCAGAAGGACCGAGATTCTAGAGATACCAAATCATCCGTTCTACATGGCAACACAGTATCACCCCGAATTTGTAAGCAGACCAGGAAATCCTGAGCCAGTTTACCTAGCCTTCGTAACGGCGGCCCTAGCTGGGAGAAAGGGCTTAGCTGTGCCCATTCTGACCAGCTAGTCGCCAAAATTCGTCCGATCTTTGCAAGTCTGGTAACAATTGTCTTCAGCTGAGGTGGCGGCCAGTAATGTCAAAGAGCTGGAACCCGAGGACATTACAATACTACAGGCATTCGAAAGGTCGATGTCCGCTTACGAATCGGTTCCACTACAATATTTGACGAAATATACTAGGCTTCATGCGGACGAAGTGCAGTTCAGGCTGGACCAGCTCCACAAAAGAGGATTCATCATTCGAAATCCGTTGGGTTACTCTCTGGTTGCTGCTGGACTTGATGCTCTGGCTCTAACGGGCTTCGTAAAAAGGGGTTTGATTACCGGAATGGGACATCCCATAGGAATTGGAAAAGAAGCTGACGTATTCGACGCGATAAGCGATTCAGGACTTCGGTACGCCATTAAGTTCTATCGCCTTGGTAGGACGAGCTTCAGAGCAGCTAGACGAAAGAGAGGGTACTCCTCCCCCATATTCCAGCATAGGTGGCTTGTAATGAACGTAGAGGCTGCCAAGAGAGAACATCGAGCCATCAGTATCCTACAACCATTGAAGGTGGCTGTACCCAAGGTCGTGGCACGAGAGAGACATGCGCTTCTGATGAAGAGAATCGACGGAAATCTGCTATCTGAATACTCTGAGTTACGCGATGCAGAAACGGTTCTCAGAGAAATTCTTTGGAACGTGAGAACTTCTTACTTGGAAGGAGGTATCGTCAACGCCGACCTAAGCGAATACAATGTTCTGTTCGACGGACGAAGAATATGGATAATCGATTGGCCGCAGGCAGTGGAGAAGACTCATCCAAATTCTCTGTTTCTGCTGGAGAGAGATGTCATGAACATACTAAGGTTCTTTAGGCGGAAATTTAGAATTGAGAGCAATCCTTCCGCAGCGAGCCTTTACGTAAGAGGTATGAGCGACACCCTAGAGATAGTTTCGGCTTGATAGTCACATAGATTTGCTCGTCAAAACAAGGTTACCTCGTCCCTCAAAATCATCGTACTAAGTTTGGTAATATTATCCAGTTCCTCATTTAGAATACTTTCGATTTCACTCGACACAGACGAGATGGCTCTTGACTCTTGAAGGAGGACACCTGCACTGGCAATCTGGGGATGATCGATTGGATCACCTATTCTGCTCAGCAAGCGAATGTACACCTCCTTTATCCCATTGACCTCGCCATAAACTCGGTCGGCAGCTCTCTGAGCCAAAACGTTGTAGAGCTTTCCCGTGTGATTTACTGGATTCTTCCCGGCGGTAGCTTCCATCGAGTACTGTCTCATAGGAGTTATCAAGCCATTCGCTCTATTCCCCCTGCCCGTATTGCCGTCGTCCCCAGATTCAGCAGAGGTCCCAGTTACCGTGAGATAATACACGCCCTTCGCAAAATCGTCTCCGCTGTTAACCGCAGCATCCACGGTCATGTCTGTCGAGCGTGCGGCCAGGTCCTTCACCCTATTGGCTACTTCATGAACGACATTCAAGTAATGGTCTCGGTCAGAAGTCAGCCCGGCAATCGCTGACGCGGCTACGGTGAGAGAAATTTTATTATCAACCCGTAGAGCCATGACCTTTACATCCTCCGCCACCTCTGGCAGTTCTTTCTTACACCTCTCTGAGTTCAGAAGTCTTTCACATTCTAGGACCAGTTTTTCCGTTGCGGTTAAAGGCGCGAAGCCTACGCCGATTGATGTGTCATTTGCAGAGGGTATCTTCCCGGATTTTTCAAAGACGGAAACGAGATCTGCCGATCCAGGCTTGATCTTCTGGTCTACAATAACGTGCGTATCTGGGTCCAGAAATCGCATATTGGATTTGAGGAAGTTCCTTATCGCGCGAACCGCCAGATCACCTACCGGTACTTCTCTCCTCTGGTCATTCCTCACGACGGAATTTGTCGCCCTCCCCGCGACGACCATGTATATCGGCTCGAGTACGTTTCCCCCTCCGAACCGAGCTACGGCACGACCTCCTACTAGGAGGCCCTTGTCGACGTTATGATGAAGTATCGTACCGAACTCGTCGAGATAATATCGACAAAGACTCCTGGAAACCCCCTCAGCCGCTCCGTCAATCAGGCTGTCTGGGTGTCCCTTGCCCTTCCTCTCGACGATTTCGACTTCAAGATCACTTACGGGAATACCCTTCAGTTGCTCTAAATGAAGTCTTCTGACCGCCATTTGATGCTCATCTGAAGATCAGATTTCGTTCTCGATCTTGATGAAGAGTACGTTATTTCCTCGTATGACAACTTTGCCATAGTTAGCTGAAAGCGTTCCTGTGTTGTATTCTCCAGCATCCAAGAGGATTACATTCATGTAGGGATCGCAGTTTGCCATCCTCCCTCGATATTCGATTTCGCTCTTCAGTCTCACAGAGACCTGCTTATTGATGGCCTTTTGGAGCACGCCAAGTGGTTTTTTCGTTTGCTGTGACAAGAAATGGTTCTCCTTTGTTTTGATGCATCACGCTCCTTCATGCGAGATAAAAATGTTCCGAGCTTAACGCGCTACTTCTCTAGTAGTTCGAAATGCTGGTTCTCCAGCAAAGTATCTACCTAACATGAATGTCCAATGTCGAAAGTTCCTCTACGCTCCTACCTGCGAGAGCCATCTTTGCACAAAGCTTTAGGTTGACTGTTACAAACTCGATGTGTAGAAAGGAAGCAAGACGCTTCGCCCGCTGCTCTATCCCCGGTGCTACAAGTAACCCTCTAGTGGAGGGCGAAGAGGACCGTTTTGAACCCAGATATTTGTACACTTGCTTGACGTCATCGGAAGTCGCCGTGTCCTTTTTTATCTCGATCACCACAAAGTTTCCTTGGGAGTCGAACCCTTCGAAATCGGGAACTCCTTCAGTTGTATGCTTCTGAGAGGAAGTGATCCTTAGCCCCCTTTCGATTAACTCGGGATTAGCCGAGATTACTTGATACAACTCCTCCTCCGTGAGATGCATTTCGAAATGCGCCTCATCCTTCAATAAGAAAGCAGCCACAAGGAGTAGCTTCCTCCACCTGACTGAGAGACGTTCCTTTGGAGAAGACCTGTAGACATTCAACACAACATTATCGGAGTCACCAACTATCGTCTTTGAGCCAGAAGGTTGCCAATTAACCGCGTCGTGACCTCGGTTTCTGTGGACAAGGAAGGAGCCATCAGGCTTCACAATGACGAACCGTTCACCCCATCCAAGCTTCGAGGAGGCTCTTCCAACGTAATCAACCGTACAGTCCCCCGCAACTACCACGAATGCACGCTGAGTAAGGGCTGTTCTGAGAGCATCCGAAGCGTCCCGAGAACTGGGAAAGAGCAGAACTTGAGGATATGCGCCAATTTTCGGCATGTCTTCCAAAATGTGCTTTACATCCTTTCATAATCGTTTCCTGGCTTTGACCTATATTAACAGCCGGTGAGGCCATGAGCTTAGATGCCTGTGGCCGATGCTGAGACGCAGACGCTTCTCAACTCCATATTGTCAAGATTACAGGCCGTCGGAATTGGAACATTGGCGGACACACTTTACGTTCCACTCGAAACGATCTTACAGGCAGGCATCAATAGAGACGAATTAATCGCACTGGACAATTTCTTTCTAAACCAGGGGGTAACGCGGAGTCTCTCGACGGGCCTCAAGCAAATTCGTCGAGGCGAAACTGTATCAATAGGATGTGGGGCACTCGACTCCATTCTCAAAGGTGGAGTTCAACCTGGACTAGTTACCGACTTCTTCGGCAAGAGCGGTTCTGGGAAAACACAGACCTGCTTCCAACTCACCATGAATGCGTGTAAGAATGGCTCGCCCGTCGTCTTCATAGACCCTAGTGGAACTTTTAGACCTGAAAGGTTAACTCAAATGTGCGAAAGTCGTGGTCTTAATCCGGATTCAGTTCTTTCGTCGGTCTACGTGGCCCGCCCTCACTCTGTCTCAGACCAAATGCGAATGATTCAAGAATTTGAAGACGTCTTCAGCTTGCGGAGTGCCAAACTAGTTGTCTTAGACGGTCTGACCGAGAATTTCATCTCAGAGTACGAAGGTCAGCAAGGCCTAATCAGGAGGCAGTCGAAACTCGCCCAGCACCTTCATGATCTGGCCAGCCTCTCGTTTCGAGCCGGTTTGCCAGTGGTAGTGACTAACACCGTGCGAACAAGGGTAGCAACGGCGAGTTTACAGCGTGAAATCGAATCCGGGGGAAACATAGTGGCTCAGGGGATACACCTTAGGATACGCTTGGAACGCACCGGACGCGCATGGGTAGCCCATATTATCCAGCCATATGTTGAGGATTCTACGGCAGCGTTTCGGATTGGACCAGAAGGAATCATCGGTTAACTTCGTCTCGGTTTCGTATCAAGGCGATTTCAGGTTAAAGCAGTGACAAGGTCACGAAGGTGTTGTACAGAATCCAGGTGAAGAGAAAGAGCATCACAAAGCTTCCGACTCCGGTGGTGAACAGCTTTCGCGACTCGCCAGCTGGCAGCTCTATTGCCAACACATACCTCGCTAAGTAGTAGGAGGCAACATAGAATAGTAACGCCACAATAATACCATTTACTGACTGGGGATTCGACCCGATAAATCCAAGGACGCCAGCTATGACACCTGAAAGGGAGCCTAAACCAGCTCGTATCCAGAAAAGCAGGTCTAGCGGCTTTGTCAATAAGCTCCACCGAAGTGCGTCTACGCGCCACCCAATTCGTCACCGTATTAATGGTTTAGGATGTGCCGCTAGCCCTCGGAGGGACGAAAACGTTAAGTGGACTTTGAGGCCTCGAGCGCAGTCGATACGATGTCTGGGCTGCAGCCAACAGTACGGACGCGCATTTTGGTACGGGAGATTATGAATAGCCCAGTCATCATTTCATCTCCTGATGAAACGATCAAGGAGATCGCCACGAAGATGTCTGATTTCAAAGTAGGTAGCGTCGTAGTTACCGAAAGCGACAAACCAGTCGGAATCGTAACCGATGGTGACATCGTGACGAAAGTCGTAGCAAGAGACCTTACACCCAGTGGTGTTTATGCTAGGCAGATAATGACACAACCTCTCCATACCATCGATGCTGGCAAGGAGGTTACAGAAGCTGCACGCATTATGAGGAAGCTTAGGGTTAAGCGACTAGGAGTAACCTACAGACAAAAGCTCGTTGGGATTGTATCAATCTCTGATCTAAGCGCGGTTACCCCGGAGCTTGTAGATTTGATCTCTGAGAAGGCTCTCATCATGACGGGGGAGCTACGAAGGCAGAGGGGCTATTTGACGGGATATTGCGATTCGTGCACCCAATGGTCCGACTATCTCCTTGAGTCCGATGGGAAGTTTCTTTGTGATGAATGTCGCGGCGAGGTAATCAAAGAAACATAGCCTCTGTATAAAGATTGTCGGCTCAGCGCAAAATGAAATTCGTTGCGGATGGCATGCTTGGAAGCGTGGCCAGAAAGCTGCGTTTGTACGGAATGGATGTCGTGTATGCTCCTGATTTTGAAGATGCCCGTCTACTTTCCGGAGCGATTTCAGAGGGACGGATCTTGCTTACCTCCGACAACGATCTTCACGCGCAAGCATTGCGACATGGCGCTCGCTCAATTCTGTTGACGGAAGAGACAGACCAAGACAGACTGGTGAGCATTTTCAGGAGTCTAGGCGTAAAGCCTTCTGGGATCGGGCCAAGGTCCTCTAGGTGCACCGTATGCAATGGAGAGCTCGTACGTGCCTCCAAACTCAGAATTCATGAAGCGCTTCCACCGAGCGTTTCTCAAAGGCACAGCGTATTTTACAAGTGCACCTCGTGCGGCAAGCTCTTTTGGGAGGGTAGCCACTGGCGAAGAATTTCATTGATGTCCAAATACATCAGGAACAAACTATCTGAAGAGAATGCAGAGCGAGATTTGCGTTAGAAGGTAGAGTCAGCATTGCGGCTCGGTCAAGACGAAGCAGAATTCCTTGTAAGACTAGCTAGGAGTGCCATCTTCAGTTATGTTGTCAGCGCAGAAAGGATCAAGGTTCCCGCAGAGTTCCCACCGTCGCTCGAGACGAAAGCTGGTGTATTCATTACTTTGACTGACGTCAAGGAGGGCAGTAACTCGCTGAGGGGTTGCGCCGGAATTCCCTTCCCCGAAAAAAGTATTGTCGAGGCAAGGATCGAAGCTGCTTTGGCTTCGTCCACTCGAGACTATAGATTCAAACCCGTTGCTCCTGATGAGATCAACCGTGTACTGATTGAAGTCAGTGTCCTGACAGAACTGGCGCTAATACAGGTCGCTTCACCGCTTGAGTACCCTAAGGAAGTTGATGTCGGCAAGGATGGGCTTATGGTTAACTGGCATCTTGCTAGTGGCGTGCTCCTGCCTGAGCTCTCCGTCCCGAATGGGTGGGACTCTCAGGAATTTTTGACCCTCGCTTGCATGAAGGCGGGAGCCCCTCCTGACTGCTGGCTCACTAGAGAGGCGAAGATATACAAATTCCAG
>JAHFOH010000001.1:0-2621 GCA_023266955.1 Nitrososphaerota archaeon | reverse complement strand
GCCTGAGCTCTCCGTCCCGAATGGGTGGGACTCTCAGGAATTTTTGACCCTCGCTTGCATGAAGGCGGGAGCCCCTCCTGACTGCTGGCTCACTAGAGAGGCGAAGATATACAAATTCCAGAGTGTCGTCTTTGCTGAGACTGAACCTGGAGGACGCATCACAGTCCGATTAACTAATTCTGAGAAACTTGAGTAGACGTCTATACATCCCAGTCTTTGGCTCGGGGTTGGGTCACTCAACAAGGATGGCGATCATCGCCCATCGATTCATTGAAGCCGGTGTTTCTGTAAAATTCTCCTCTTTTCAGGACGGTCTGAGTTACCTTACCAAGCAGGGATTTGACTGCGAGATGATGCCAGCTATCGAAGTTGGCTGGTCTGTATTTTCGACTAGCAAAGCGCTCGCTGAGCTTCCATCAATTTTGTTCGCCCTCAGAAAGCAAGTCTTCCGCGAAATTTCGGTAATTAAGCGATTCAAACCAGACCTCGTCCTATCAGACTCCAGACTCTCCGCCGTGGTTGCGGCGGCCCTGCTGCGAATACCATCAATTACAGTGCTGAACCAGCTGAGAATACTTCTTCCCAGACCCACGAGGGTTCCCCTTGCCTCGTTTCTCGAAGACTCTGCTGCTGAGGTGCTCGCCTACTTTTGGTCCCTAAGCGAGAAGATCTTGGTACCTGATCTTCCTCCCCCGTATACGATTGCGGAGAGAAATATTTCAAGAGTGAGACACAGAGGGAAAATCAGGTTCACAGGGTTCCTCTTCAGTCGTCCGAAATTTGATGAGTCGGTTCTTGAGGAAATCAGGAATTCGTTGGGGCTTGATAAAGCTAAACCCGTTATTTTGGCTCTGCTCAGCGGGCCGAGGCCGACACGAGGAATTACTCACCAAGTCATAGAAGTGGCTAAGAATTACGCATCTCAGTTTAACTTCATAGTTTCAATGGGTATCGAGAATGGAAAAACACATCCTCAGAGAACCGAGTGGGGAATTCTCTTCGAGTGGTGTCCCCTGCGTGACGAACTCATGGCTCTCACTGACATCGTCTTGGCGAGAGCAGGCCATTCTGTTATTGCTCAATCCATTTTGTTTGGGAAGCCAATGCTCCTTATCCCCATAGCCTCTCATAGCGAACAGATGGCGAACGCTGCGAGAGCTGCGGAATTGGGGGTGGCCGCTAATTTGACTGAGTCAAACATAATATCGGATTTCGGAAGGCAGGCTCAGCATCTCCTCACAAGCAAGATCGTCAAAGGTAAGGTCATGGAGTTGAAAAGCGCTGCTGAAAGGTTCCCGGGAGTAGACTTACTCACGAAAGAAGTTATGAAGTTCTTGTAGATTTCGAGACTCTTAAAAGTCGCCTGACTATTGAAAGGTATATCATGAGCAAATGGCTCTCTGTTCGAGACGCAACTGCAAAGCAGGTCCTGGCTACTCCTGAAGGAGCACATGTAACTATTCTGGGGTGGGTCGCGTCTAAACGGATAGTTGGTGGCGTCTCCTTTCTCGTCCTGAGAGACGGTAGCGGTTACGTTCAGGTTGCTGTGAAGAAAAGTGCTGTGCCGGAGAATATGTTCCAAGCTCTCAAAACAGTTTCTCTTGAATCTGCGGTGCTAGTCGGGGGAATAGTAAGAGCCGATGAACGCGCTCCCGGAGGAAGAGAAGTAGCAGTAGACAGATTTGAAGTCATTTCACGCGCCGAGAAGTGGCCGATAACAAGGAGTGCTGCACGCTCAGCCTCCTTTCTCTATGATAAACGTCATCTTTCCATTCGTGGGAAGAAGGCTGCAGCGGTTATCAGGATCAGGACGGAGTTGATTCACTCTTCATTCGATTTCTTTACTACTAGGGGCTTCACACTCATTAGCGCACCTACGATTGTCCAAAATGCTGTGGAGGGCGGGGCAACGCTCTTCAAGGTTGATTATTTCGGGGAGCCCGCCTACCTTAGCCAGAGTGCTCAGCTTTATGAGGAAGCTGCAATATGTGCCTTCGAAAAGGTATTCATTTTTCAACCGGCATTCAGAGCAGAGAAGTCGAAGACACCGAAGCATCTGACCGAATTCTGGATGCTTGAGGCTGAGCAGGCATTCGCTGATCAGTCAGATAATCTGAAGCTTCAGGAGGAGCTGGTTGAGTATATGTGTCAGCGAATTGTCGAGAGAAGGGCTGAAGATCTCAAAATATTAGGCAGGAAGCTCACAGTGCCTAAGCCACCTTTTACACGTATCACTTACGACGAGGTCAGGGAGATGGCTCTACGGAAAGGTATCCCATTCGAATGGGGAGACGATATTCCCACGGAAGCAGAGACGATGGTCTCAAAAAGCTTTGAATCGCCGGTATTCGTCACCGACTATCCTCTGAGCGCTAGGAGCTTTTATCATATGACCAAGGGTGAGGGCAAGGAACTCACGCTCTCAGCAGACCTACTCGCCCCCGAGGGAATTGGCGAAATATCAACTGGGGGACAGAGAATTCATGACTACCAACTTCTCCTGGATAGAATTTCTAGGCAGGAACTGCCTGCACAAGCTTTTGAATGGTACTTGGAGTTAAGGAAGTATGGATTACCACCGCACTCCGGCTTCGGACTGGGTCTAGAACGGACGGTGCGAT
>JAHFOH010000167.1 GCA_023266955.1 Nitrososphaerota archaeon | reverse complement strand
CCAAGTTACGCAAGACTGCTAAGAGGACAGGTTCTAGCAGAGAAGGAGAAACTTTACGTCGAGGCCTTGAGATCACTGGGGGTCGGAAGGACCAGGATAATCCTTAGACATATCATTCCTAACACCATTTATCCTGTAATAGTGAACGCGACGCTCGACTTAGGAGGTACCGTCATCACATTTGCTGCGCTAGGCTTCCTAGGCTTTGGCGCTGGTCCTTTCGAGGCTGAATTGGGCAGAATGGTGGCCATCGGATCTGGATTTCTTACAATAGCCCCGTGGCTGATAACATTTGCAGGGCTCATGATTCTAATATCCTCCCTCGCATTTAACCTCATGGGAGATGGCCTAAGAGACATACTGGATCCACGTCTAAGGAGGTAATGCCTTCGCTTCAGGAGCAGCTTAGCAAGAAAGAAGAACTCCTCGACATTCGAGGCCTCAAGATGGTCTTTCACACCTATGCTGGGGAGGTCAAGGCACTAGACGGTGTGGACATGAATGTTCGCAAGGGCGAGGTCTTTGGACTGGTAGGCGAATCCGGCTGCGGAAAATCAGTGATGGCCCTTTGCATTTCCAGGCTACTACCAGAAAACGCTAAGATTCTTTCCGGTCAAATCATCCTGAAGGGAGACGATCTCCTGAAAAAGAGCAACGAAGAGATGCGGGAGGTCAGGATGAAGAGGATTGCGATGGTTTTCCAAGATCCCATGACCTTCCTTAACCCTGTGTTGACGGTTGCCGAGCAAGTCTCAGAAGTTTACCTTCTAGACCCGAAGCGTCTTAGCAAGGAGATAGCCGAGAAACGAATCCATGAGCTCAACGAGAAACTTGCCCGAATGAGTGAAGAGGAAGCAGATTACTCGAGAACAAAACAGGACATCTCAAAGTTTCAAGAGCTGCTCCAATCCCATGGCACGTTGGGGAGGAGAGAGCTACGCAAGGCCGCTTGGGAAAGAACTGTAGACGTTCTTCGGATTGTTAGGCTCGCAGATCCAGAAAGGATCGCGAAGCAGTATCCGCATGAACTCTCGGGGGGCATGAGACAGAGAGCCATGATAGCGATGGCCCTAGCCAGAAACCCTGATATTTTCATCGCAGACGAAATTACCACCGCATTAGATGTTACAGTGCAAGCTCAGATTCTGGCTCTTCTCAAGGATCTCAGAAAGGAAATCCAAGCATCCATCCTGATAATCACACATGACCTAGGGATAGTGGCGGAAATGTGTGACAGGGTTGCCGTCATGTACGCTGGGAACATTGTAGAGGTCGCCGACGTCAAGGAAATCTTCAGAAACCCGCTGCATCCCTATACCCAAGGTTTACTCAGGGCTATTCCACGAATTGATAAAGAACTCGAGACGCTTGACTCGATCCCCGGCTCCGTTCCCGACCTAATTTTTCCACCCACAGGATGCAGATTTCATCCACGATGTCCATATGCCTTTGACGCCTGCAAGCAGTACAAGCCTCCACTGATTGAGGCGGCTCCAGGTCACTTCGTCGAATGCTTCCTGTATGGAGGCCTTCCTCGTGAGTGAAGAGTTACTCGTAGTCAGGAACTTGTACAAATATTTCCCTATAAAAGGCGGAATTATCGGCAGAACGAGAGGAAACGTAAAGGCGGTTGATGGTGTCAGCTTCTCTATACGGAGAGGAGAGACCTTCGGACTCGTGGGTGAATCAGGCTGTGGTAAGACTACGCTGGGAAAAACAGTCCTAAGGCTCCTCGAACCTACATCAGGTGAAATTCACTACAACGGAGTCGACGTAAGCAAACTGAAGACAAAGGAGCTGCGGGCGTACCGTAGAAAGATGCAAATGGTCTTTCAAGACCCCTACGCGTCCCTGGACCCTAGACAGACGGTGAAGTCCGCGGTCACTGAACCACTGAAGATTCACGGCATCACAAATGACTCCAGGGAAGCCACGGAAAGGGCTGCAGAGCTCATTCGCCTAGTAGGCTTAAACGAGGATCACCTATACCGATTTCCCCACGAATTTAGCGGTGGACAGAGGCAGCGCATAGCGGTCGCAAGGGCCTTGGCAGTCAATCCCGAATTCATGGTCTTAGATGAACCGACCTCGTTCCTTGATGTCTCTGTCCAAGCGCAGATTCTCAATCTGCTGACGGACCTTCAAAGGAAGTTTAACCTCACTTACCTGTTCATCTCCCACAATCTCAGTGTCATAAAGCACATGAGCGACAGGATCAGTGTCATGTATCTGGGGAGAGTAGTCGAAGTGGCTGATAAGAAAGAGATCTATGACTTCCCCCGACATCCATACACGTACGCTCTCGTGGGAGCAATACCCATCCCTAATCCGGAGGTGAAGAGGGAAAGGATAATTCTAACAGGAGACGTCCCGAGCCCAGTCAGTATTCCATCAGGCTGCCGTTTCCACCCCAGATGTCCTTACATGACTGAAAAATGTGCCCGAGAAGACCCACCGTTCATAGAAGTCTCTAAAGGGCATGTCGCAGCGTGTCATTACGCTTTGGAACTACAATTCGAGAAGCCAATACCAACCCCGGCAACTCGACCATAGGCAATGAATGACTAGGCTCATAATCTTGCCCGGAGTTAGGGTTTGACCAGTTATGATATCA
Source organism: Nitrososphaerota archaeon (assembly GCA_023266955.1). Classification (GTDB taxonomy): domain Archaea; phylum Thermoproteota; class Nitrososphaeria; order Nitrososphaerales; family JAHFOH01; genus JAHFOH01. The sequence continues at coordinate 1,076 of JAHFOH010000167.1, read as the reverse complement.
AGAAAAAGACTTCACTGTATCTTCTAACCTCTCTGGCTATCTTCTCTATCTCGGCTACGGCAGTAGTCACCCTGATGCTTTATCCTGCTAAACCGTCAGGTTACTCCCTCGGCGATTTTGTTGGGGAAACCCTTCCCTACACCTTGTTCGCAGGGATCGGTGGATACTACTTCGCAAGATGGGCACTGAGACATAGAAAGCTCGCGATCTTAATTGTCGGTGCAATGTTTCTGACCACCTATGGATATGTTACTTATTTCGCTCCGAAACCGGTTGATCTTAAGCGGGTTATGGGAGCTTCGAATGAGACTGGTTTGGTTGAATACATAACTGTAAATCGCACAGATGTGATTCTTGGACCGAACGCCGTCATACCTAATGTGACTCGATTTCAGACGCCAAGTCCAGCTTTGGTTAGTATCATTATCGCGGTAGTGGAGGTGGCTGTAATTCTTATTGTCCTCATTTACGGTATGCTACTGCCTCGTCTCAAGGGAGTGCAACAATTGCGACAAACCAGACTTTCACAGAGTGAAGTTGAGGAGTCATCACTCAACTTTGCGGACGAAGTCAGAAATACCATAGTACAGTACTATAAATCGGCAGTCCATCTGGTTCGGCGAAAGGGTCTGCAGGTTAGGAAGTCTGATACTCCGCGTCGACTTAGAGACAACGTCTGCACAGGCATGCCACAGCTTTGTTCAGACTTCGGCTCTCTCACAGACCTTTTGGAAGAAGCCAGGTTCAGCTTGCATTCCCTCAAGAATGAAGATCGTCAAAAGGCGGGCGAGCTTTATTTCAGCATAGATGATTGTCTGAAGGACTGAGAATTTGCAGCCCTTAATTCAAATATTCGGCGACCCCAGAATCATGTTCTGGTGGGCCACTCTTCTAGTCTCATTATTTATTCTCGGGTACGAGTTTTGGAGAAAGTATTCAAGCCGAATCAGCAGGCCTGAAGAATGGTACGGCAACGTTTACACTGAAGGCGGCACAGCTGAAATCGATAAAGTTGCGATGCTTCTTCATGGTGCTCTGAGGAGTCCCTACAAATATGAGGAATTAAAAGCGGGACT
>JAHFOH010000166.1 GCA_023266955.1 Nitrososphaerota archaeon | reverse complement strand
GAGTTCATTGATAAAACTAAGCAATATTTACCGAAGTCACGCATTGATACGCGAGTCTCAGTTGGTTGGTGAAGCTAAAGAACTACGGCGAATGAAAGATCATTAACATTGGTACCAGTAGATCCGGTAAACACCAAATCTCCCAAGCGCGAAAAGAAAGAGTAAGAATCGTTTTTCCTCAGATAGTGGCTTGGGTCTAGCCCGAACCTCCTTGCCCTAGAGACGGTCGCACCGTCAACTAAAGCCCCTGCGGCATCCGTCGGTCCGTCGATCCCGTCGGTTCCCACAGAGCCGACAGCCACGCCATCCAATTCCTGAATCGTCATGCAAGCACAGAGTGCTAGCTCTTGGTTAGGCCCGCCTCTGCCAACACCGCTAACTCTCACGGTTGTCTCACCGCCAAGGACGATGGCCGCCGGTTTGGATAAGAGTCCTCCAAAAAATTCCACTTCTTTGATCATAGAAGAAAGAAACCGACCAGCCTCCCTCGCCTCACCCTCCAAATACGCTGTGAGGAGTAACGAGTTTAAGCCGCTCTTTCTAAACTGTTCAACTGCTGCATTACAAGCAGCTCTATTATTGCACAAGATAAAGTTGTGGACTCGGTGAAAGACCCTGTCCCCGGGCTTAGGGGTTTCTCTCCTCTTTCCATTCGCCCCATCCAATAAAACGGATCTCACGGTTTGAGGCACATCTGGCCATATTCCGTATTTCTTTAGAACGTCGATAGAGTCATGGAAGGTCGAAATGTCAGGGACGGTAGGCCCAGAAGCTATGACATCGAGACGATCATCTACTACATCAGAAAAGACTAGAGTGAGCACTTGGGCGGGGTATAGCAACTCAGCAAGCCTACCTCCCTTGCAACGAGAAATATGCTTCCGCACAGCATTGATCTCACTGATCGATGCTCCGGCTTTCAACAATGCCGCAGTAACCTTTCGCTCATCAGCTAACGAGATACCATCAGCAGGCAGAGGCATCATAGCGGACCCGCCCCCTGAGAAGAGGCAAATTACTAGGTCGTTTTCGTCAACATTTGCAATGAGTCTAAGCATCTCACGGGTGCCCTGGACCCCATTGTAGTCTGGAAGAGGGTGGCCTGCTTCGTGAAACACAATCTTTTTCGTCTTGGACTTGACCTGCGCTCCTCTGGGAGTATTTACAAGTCCTATCGTTATCTTACGGCCCATAACTTCCTCCAATCCGCTGGCCATTCCCGCAGTTGCCTTCCCTGCCCCTATGACTATGACCCTCCTGAATCGCCTCAGGTCGAGTCTGAAACCTTCCACACACAGGACGTTTCCCTTCAGTCCGACCCGATTTTTCATAACCCGGATAGGGTCCACGCTTGTTAGCGCGGCTTCAATGGCTTGGATAATCAGCCTCCTCGCTTCGCGGTTGCGCGGCGACGTTGCACGAGCTATGAGTCGCCCTGAGTTCCTTACGATCAACTACAACTATCCGGTACGTTAAGTTCTTAATGATTGTGCAAAAAAATGAGACTTACTTGCATAAGGACATAAGGCATACTGAGGCATACTCTCATAAATCGTATAACTGTGCCACGTTCTTTGTCAATACGAATGACGTAATCTAGGGACGTTTTAAAGTACGCAAAAGAGCGTAAATGGACACGGCAACTAGCACCCAACGCAGGAACTTAACGCAATAATTTGGGCTGAAATTCTTTGGGTGGATTGGTGTCATGATCGTTAAGAATTAGATATGTGGCGCCGCGGGCCAGATTCGAACTGGCGTCACCGTCTCCAAAGGCCGATATTCTAGAGGCATGTGATATTAGTTGACTAGGTTAGTAACTCAAAGTGGAGAAAACTCTCTGTACTGCTGTAGAACGTGCGAATATGAGATCTGTGCTCGCAACTTAGTCGTGGGCTTCTATGATGACACGGGGTTCAACCCTTTTTATATCAAGACCATCAAAGTGTTCGTCGAAGCTAACGATCGATTCCACACCCAGCTTCTTGGCAACATAATATTGAAGAGCATCATCAAAGTCCCTCTCTATCTTCTCTGAGAGTAGCCCTGCCGCCATCTCCTCGGAGATGTCGGTGTCGTAGATGTAAAGGCCTAAAGAGTGATCCAAGTTTCTCAAGAAGATTGTGAGGGGCTCGCCGGTACGGAGAGTAGCCTCAACAGCGTGCACCGTGAAGTGCGTCACCAAAGCCTCTTTTTCACCTCTTGAAACTGCGTCGAGGAGCCTTTGGCACTCGGCAGCTCTTTTCTGACCAAGCAAAAGCTCAAGGAAGATATTCGTGTCTATGAGGATCAATCCTGCTTAGACCAGATCGAGTGTTGAAGCTCCACTGAGCCGATCCTTCGCTTGTTAAGAATTCCCCTGAGGGAGGCCCAGTCCGCCTTTCCTGGCATGGAAAACTTTCGCATGGCTTCTTCAACCGCTTTTTTCATTGCACCCTTCTTGTAGCCGTACCTTTCCATAGCTCTTTTCCTGAATCTCTTAGCCAACGTTTCGTCAACCTCTACTTTTATGGTTTCCGTCATAACGGACAAAAGTACTTTTGTCCCTTATAACCTTTGAACCACGGGCCTCGCAGCAACAAAAACCAGAACTCTTTCAGAATGGAAACGTGCCTCAAACAAGTGCTGAATTATCTCTGGCAAAGCTCTTCGATTGACGGAGGTTGATTGAAGCAGGTTTGGTTGCCCAGGCCAGATTCGAACCGGTGTCACCGGGTCCAAACACCCCCTACCAATTAAGAAGATAACACTTCACAGAACCTAGGAGTAGTGATGCTCCGCTCAGAGTTAACGTTGGTAAACCATACCTGATGCTAACTAACATACCCATTGCTATCGAACCTCAGCAAATTCCTGAGATGCAACTCCTCCATTCAAACAGCCACCTTTGTCAGGATGCATTATTGTGTTAACTGATCAATGGAAGAACCATATCTTCCCACAAATTCCTTCAAGAATTTACATCACTATCTGACCCCCTCTAGGGGTCAATTCCACACACACAAAACCCTAAACAGCAGCCCTAGTTATAGGAACATCCTTAATCACCATAGCAGGACATAAAGTAGGTGTCTCAACCTCCGCCCACCACTTAACCCACTTCCTCTCCTTCCCCAAAGCCTCTATATTCAAAAGCTGTCTTGGAAGAGAATCGCTAATCCTTATGCCAGCAATAGATTTCTTTATCATACCATCTTCAATCAGGAATGCTGCATCACGAGGAACAGTAGAATACTGAGCCTCACGATAATTCTGAAACCTCGTATACCAAGTATTTGTCACGTAAATACCTCTCCCAACCTCCTTAATCATCTCCTCAAAAGAATAATCTCCCCTCCCAACCAAAAGATTCCAAGCATGAGGCTCAATTAACCCAGCATTACCAGTGGATTCAGTCTTGAATATCTTGGCTGTAGTTGAATTGTGAAGATATCCCTTCAGAATGCCCTTGCTAACTATATCATTATCTCCAGTTGCAACACCTTCATCATCAAAAATCCTTCCATCAATACAGCCTCGAGCAGTCGTCACATCCTTCATCGTCAAAGCTTCAACAGCAACCTTACTCCCAACCTTATTCACCAGAAAGGATAAGCCAGCATCAACAACAAAGGCTGAAGCAAAGTAGCCCACCTGACCTATAGTTGAAGCAGCGACTGTAGGATTCATTATGACATCATACTTTCCCTCTTCACAAGAAGTAGGGT
>JAHFOH010000165.1 GCA_023266955.1 Nitrososphaerota archaeon | reverse complement strand
ATGCTGTAGCCCGGTGGTGTAGAGACAGTCACGCACAGCGGTCAAGCATAGGCTGAAGAAGTCTCTTGAATATCGGCCTTTGGAGCCGGTGACGCCAGTTCGAATCTGGCCCGGGCTACCAATCAATTAGTTGCGAGAGGCTTCATTTCTTGACATAGAGATCACCAAGTTCTTTCCTGAACAATTCCATTGTTTTCTCCTGTCGGACATCGTACTCCTCGATAGTGATCTTTGACAACTTCCTCCTTATCCGGTGCAAGTCTTTCAGGAACCCGGGTTCTTCTATCATAGGCGTAGCGTCTTCTCTATTCCTTCTTCAGCATGCTGAGATAATGTTTACGAAACTTGGCAACTTTGGGCGCTATAATCATTTGACAGTATGGTTGCTCTGCATTCTGTTTGAAATACTCTTGATGATAATCTTCCGCCTTATAAAACGCCTTGAACGGTATGACCTCCGTGACTACTTGCCTGCTCCACATTTTCGCCGCGTTGATTTCCTCCATAACTTGCTGAGCAATCTCTTTTTGCTCGTCGTCATGGTAAAAAATCACTGACCTATACTGGGTACCAACATCAGGACCTTGGCGGTTCAAAGTGGTCGGGTCGTGCACGGTAAAGAAAACCCGTAAGATTTCTCTAAAGGAAATCACTTTGGGGTCGAAAGTGATCTGTACCACTTCGGCGTGCCCCGTTGTGTCGGTACAGACTTGGCGGTAAGTCGGATTCACAACTGTACCACCTGAATAACCTGATTCAACTTTCTCTACACCCTTCAATTCAGTGAAGACAGCCTCAGTACACCAGAAGCAGCCGCCGCCTAGCGTTGTCATCTCTTTGTCTTTTGAAAGATTGAGTTGCGATTGTGCTAGACTCATATCCGTCTTATGGTTGTCTGCATGTGCGTATAAACACTTTAACGCTCGTTTGGTTAATGTAATCACTTTGGGCACTGAGGAGCAGCCTATTCGAGAGGTGATAACCAAGCGCCTCGATGCGCTCAGGCGCCAGGACCCAAGACTTCTCGAAGGGACCATCATCCAAAGTGATTTCAGCAAGTTCGACGATTGGCCGCCCTATGAACTCCAAGGTCCTGAGGCTCTTCAAAGAGAAAGAGAAGCTATCAGTGTGCTGAAGCGCTACGATTACGAGCTGAAGGATCTCAGAGTTCAAGTAGCCAACGGAGCAGCTATAGCAGCTTTTCATCTTCACTATTGGGGTGTTATTAGGCAAAAGCAGTTCGACATTAACTCACGAGTCACCTTAGTCTTGAGGCGAGAGGGAGACGTTTGGAAGATAATTCATGAGCATTATTCTCGCTTCGGCGAGCAGGTCGAGCCCAAGGCCCTCTCCGAAGTAGGCGCGCGCGAAGCCGAGGCAGTGGCTCAGGGAGACGAGTTGACAAGAGCTATTCTAGATCTCCTCAGCGATGGACTAGCGAGAGATGTAGTCGATATTTCTACTGCTGTAAACCAGAAGACCGGAAAGTACTATGACGTACTCGTCATTAAGAAAAAGCTGGTAGAACTAGAGAACGGAGGCAAAGTTATCAAAATAGGAGAGGGAGAATACTTGGTCAAATACCAGATTCGGAAAACCTAGCATCGAAGACCATACCCTTTTTCACGTACTACACCATTCTATGAGCATCTGCTGTTTAGCAGTACGCTTTTTGGGATCCAGTCTTCCCTAGAGCAGATTAGGCTGCCACCGGCTTCCGTCGGTCTAGCAGGTAGCTGGTGCTGGTCAATACCACACCGATGGCCACAACGACGAATAGGACGACGAACAAAAGATCACTCGAGATGAAGTATAGAGCCGTTAGCGCCCCAAGGATGAACAAACGCACCAGTATCGCGGTCTTATAGAAACTGTGAATATGTTGTCGAATAATCTGAACGATGAAAATCCCTAACGCGAACAACACGACGCCAGCTAACCGCGGCATCACCTCTCCATACTGACCGTTCGATAGCAGCAGCTGCAATGTTATCCGAGGCGCCACCATGAGCAGAACCCCTGCGAACAGCAGGTACCCCGCTAGGTAAAAGAGGCTGAGACGACTCCTTCGCATGGCTCCTGACATCGTATCGTACCGGTGTGCCGAACTAGGTGTATATACACCTTATTCCTTCCTAGGTACCCCTTGCTCGACTAGTCAATCCTTCTCAACTGAGGATATTACGTCTGACAAACGTGCGAGAAGGATGTTCCATCGGTTCTGGCCGAGATGCTCCACCATATTCTTCTGCGCTTTTTCCCAGAGAGGCAGGGCCCTGTCGAGTGCGCGTAGGCCAGCGGGCGTAAGTGCGATCAGCCGTGTCCGCCGATCATCTCCTGTAATGATTCGTGTCAGCCCTTGCAGCTTAAGTGGCTTAAGGTTGCGGGTCAACGTCGTTCGATCCATGACCAGAGCCTCAGCCAAGCTCGACGTAGTCGCAGGCTCAGTTGCGGCAATTGCTGCAAGTACCGTTAGTTGTGTAGCGCGTAAAGTACTAGGCTTCAGAATCTCATCGTAGAGCTTCGTGATAGAGCGAGATGCTTTCCGCAGGCTCAGGCAAAGGCAAGTCTCACCAATTTTTTTATATGTGCCCCGATCATAACGCATTGCCTGTTCACCACTTAGACGTTTTCCGGTTGCCTATCAATTCTGACCTATCGAGGAGCTTCCTCCAGGGCATCACTTCAAGACGGGTCTTGGGTCCCATGCGGTTTCCTATGAACTTTCTAACTCGTGGTCTGGACTCAACCCGATGCCTTTCAGTTAGAGATCGAACTAGACGAAGTAAATCTCTCCCGGGCTACTTTTCATTATGATTCATTTGGCCCAGTTCGAATCATGCTTCGCAATGTTGCTACCATAGATTTAGATCGCATAACTGACGTCATCTCAATATGCAGTTCGTCCTTCAGTTAACCCACTCCCCTGATCATGTCCCGCTCTTTCACTCGTTTATCGTTGCAGTGGTGATTGTGGCTGCAGCTGTAGTCGCAGTTATCGCGACCGCTATAGGAAGAAGGAATGGCCCTAGTCAGTAATAGGCCGGCATTTTAGGTATCTAATGACTAACGTATGCCGATGTCTTGATGGAGCCGCAGCTTCCGCAGAAGTGCCAGTGAAGCCTGAAGGGGTTGCTGCCAAGGTATTCCCAATGATGCTCGTGCTCCACACTCGATTCACCTGAGGCGCGATCAGTCCATCTCCGTTCCGACAAAGTGGGCTCTAGTTTGAGAACTATCTTAGAAAAGAATTATGAACCATAAATACGAATCCACGATTCAGGAAGCCTTTGAACTATGGCGCAAAGGGGATTGTGTTTACGTATAGAGTCTCAGAATTACAAGTATGAAGGACTAGATTAGCAAGGGAGAAATACTGCCAATGTCAACCTAGCAGAGAAGGAAAACACAGTTAATGGGCAAATCCGAGAGGTTGAACAACCGAGGCTATAGGGAGGCTGAGCCCAGAGGCCGTCTCGGTACGCTTGAAGGCGGCAAGAAGCCGGAAGAAATATTCCAGTCTGAAGACCTTCTAGAACTGTTAGGCCTCAAGATTAGGACACATAGGGAAATCATTTACGCTTCAATTCACTGTCTGAATTGCATGCATTTTGAGAGATACCACGGTTCATACATGAGGTGTCTGAAGAATAAGGTGAGATTAGTCAAACCCTTCTACGGAAAAGCAATTTGGAACGAGATAAAGAAGCAGAACG
>JAHFOH010000038.1 GCA_023266955.1 Nitrososphaerota archaeon | reverse complement strand
CGTATTCTTATCTCCGCTAAAGAGGACTTTGCACCCACAGCCTCCAACCGATTTGTCTTCTTCGAACGTTCTAGCAAGCTCTCCTAGCCATCTAGGATCCACTTCGATATCATAGTTCATGAACACCAAGTACCTTCCCAAACTAAGTTCGACACCTATGTTTGCCGCGTACCCGAAGCCGAAATTCTTCTTCATTTCTATGAATCTGGCCCAAGGAAGGCGATTCTTGGAGTATGCGATGCTTCGGTCTTTCGAGGCGTTATCGATAACTAATGTCTCGAAGTCTTTGTAAGGTGATCTGCTTAGAGATTCAAGACATCTTGCCAAGCGCTCGCCGCCGTTGTAATTGACAATTATTATCGAAAAGGACGGTGCCATTTGCACGGTTTCACAGTGCTTCTATTGCCTTTACGGCAGGTTCCAGCTGAGAGTTCCAATCATAGTAGGAGGTCGTCTTTAGCGATTCCTTGCTGACTTTGCTGTAAAGATGACTGTTATTTAGAAGCTCCAAAACCTTCCTGGCAAACTCTTTGATATCCCTGAACGGGACGATGATGATACCCCCATTGTTGTACATCTCCCTCAGGACAGGCAACTCGTAAGCTACCACCGGTAGCCCGCAAGCCATAGCTTCTAGAGGCACTATGGGGTTGCCCTCATGGAGACTTGGAAAAACTAGAATTTTCGAGGACTTCATGATATTGTAGAAGGCATCTCCTACTCTAAAGCCCAGAAGATCTATATTGGCGGACAGACCCCTAATTGAAATTGTCTTTTGCAACTTGCTCCTTAAATCACCGTCACCCACAACAGCTATTTTTGCATCTTTCTTTCCTTGGCATACGTATTCCCATATATCCAAAAGATCGAAGACTCCTTTCTGCGGGTGGAATCGACCAATAAAACAAGCATCGTAGAGACAAGCCTCGCCTTTATCGCGAAAGCCGATAGGTGCCCGGTCAACCCCTATCCGTATAATTTTTACTCTTGACGGAGAGATGCGATTCTTCTTGATCGTGTCCGCTGTGGAAGTATCCGCAGTGAAGACCAAATCTCCCGAAAGCCGCATCAGAAGTAGGCTGAACTTCTGAGACAGAAACGATAGTAGACCCCGAATGAACGGAGCGATGTGCCCACCTTCGAACAGAAATCCGGCTTTTAATGGGTTCGGCGCAGCGAGATGAAAAGCTGCAACCCACTTTACTCTCTTGCTTCTTTTCTTTGCAAGAAAAGCCGCAAGCACAGCCGGTGGGAATTCGGAAACCGAATACGCTATGCTGCCCTCGGGTATATCCAGGACCGAGAAGAGTGACTTGACAGTGTACCAAAGGAAGGATATAATGGCACCGTTCCTTTTGCTTAAAGATGATATGATACTGAAATTAGCCTTTACCCCGAATGACTGAAGAGATGTCTTGCCTACATTAGGAATGTAGACTTTAACGGAGTGATTGTTACTCTGTAATTTTTTTATCAAGTGAATCAAATGAGTGTCACCGCCGCTCATGCCTTGAGTCGAGTAGACTATGTTTATGGTATTTGCGAAGATATGAATCTGCGACGCTTGAGTCTGTTTGTTTTTCGCGGATCTGAAAATCCGAGTCAAAGAAGAATAATTTAGGTGGCTCCGGTCAAGCAGGAAGGGCTTTCATACGATCAACACATAGTCTTGACGCAAAAGAGTTCGAAAGACATTTCCGGCATGTACCAAGTCAAGATCTCTGTCGCCTCCGCGATTAAGAGCCAAAGGGGTCTGGGCCTGAACCTGACGGTCTCTAGCACGTCTCCGTGGCTAGGGAGCTTACTCCTTTCCCTTATGTGCTTCAGTCCCGTTAGACCCCAGACTTTGAAGCCAAGCCCCTTCAGCTCACTCACATTCCAGCCAGACCTATGAATCTGAAAGGGATTTCCATCAATGGCTTCACTTCTAATGAACCCATTCGTGGTGGTTACTATGATCTTTTTCCTTGCAATGCTCTTCATTTTTCGAATAAGTTCGTACCCCTCTTCCTTTGAAAGATGTTCTATCACATCTGATGCTAAAACACAATCGAAGCACTTTTCACGGAATTGAACAGCTCTGACGTCGGCAAGAACATATTCGTTGTGGATCCTTTCCTTAACAGTTTCGCGAATGTACGGCACGTGGAGTTCGACGCCCACCGACCAAGGGATCTGCAAAAACTTGATCACTGAGGTTGGACCGCAACCCAGATCTAAGAGAGTTGAGCAATCTCGCATCTCTCTCTGCAGTATGTACGGCCGGAGGCGAAAGATCCTTCGAACTGTATCATTGTTGTAGGCTACGCTTAGTAAGGTCTTCCAGCTCATGAATTAATTCTCGTCTTTTGCGCTATTCTTCCAGAAACGTTGGGTGAGAATCAGCTTCAACATCCGAAATCCTATGAGTATACTTTTCCAGTTATTAGACGTAACCTTCGATTGTCCAATTCTCCTTCGGTATCGAATCGGTATCTCAACAGTTCTCAATCCTGCCTTTAAGCACCAGATGATCATTTCGGGAGAGAAAGCCGGTCCTCCCTCCCCAAAGTTTTTCTCAACACGAAGCAAAGCTTCACGCTTAATTCCTTTGAAGGTGCATCCCACATCACTGAGCCTACACCTATTCCAAAACTGAATCTGTATCAGTTTGCCCAGGAAGAAGTTTCCCCAGTGCAGTAACCAGCCCATCTTTGCCCCCCTTTCTACCAACTCCAGTGTAGTTCTAGTGCCGAAGACAACTTCAATATCCTCTTCCTCAAGATACGAAAGCATCTTCCAGAGATCTCTAGGACTGAAAGAATCATCTGCTTCAGTCAAGAAAACCATCTTTCCGTTAGCCTCTGACAGACCTCGGATGCAGGCGTACCCATACCCCTGTTTCGCTTCTATCACCACTCTCACGCCTTTCTGAGTCGCAATAGCGTTTGTTGAGTCGGACGAGTTGTTGTCGACAACTATTATCTCAAAGGTTCTGCCCTTAGCTCTTAGCTCATGAGCGAAACTGTCTATAACACTCCCAACAGCTTCCTCTTCATTATAGGCTGGGAGTACTACACTAATTTCTGGCAGCACATCCAGCGACTCTGGAAAGGTCGGATCAACCCTATCTTGGGTTTAATTCCCTAAAGGCAACGGAGGAATCGTCGACTCTTGATAAGTTGCCCACATTGTAAATCCAGCAGACTTCGTCATCCTTAATCTTGACAGTGTGCTCAGGCTTGTAATTCCGAATTAGTTTAGAGACAATTCTTTTGTTACCCGAATCTAGGAGTGCCAAATCATATGTGGCCCATCTCGCTACAACTATGTAGGTAACCTCATTCCACCTAAGTCTTTCAATATCTAGGTCATCATGCCGACCGGGATAGTAATAAGGAAAATAGAACTTTAAGTCGCCCGTTCTCCAAGTGTAAAAATGGGTATCCGTTGCAACCTCAAAACCGGCCTTGACTCTCAAGTCAAATAGAGGCTCATCACCTAGGCTTTTCTTCGAATCAGCTCGGGTAGAGTGATAGAAAGCCGTCGAGCGCGGCCCGTATATCCAGACCGTACTGTTACTAGGTGCCATGTTGTCCACGTATCGCATGGCCAAGTCTAAACCTTCACCCCACCAGCCTATAGGAAAACCTCTTCTCCCTATGCTCCGCGACCTCGCAATAATGTTCCGATAGTTCATGTAGTATGGGTGGACTGTCATAGCTTGAAGTCCGAGAAGGACGACAAGGCCTGAGATCATTACTGGCATCAGGAGACCTCCAAATATTGGAAGTCTCGCTTCTACCGCTTGACCTAGGGACTCGACTGCGTGTGCAGCCAGAATGGACAGAGCAGGTAGTAGAAACGTGATCTCATAGGCTCCAACGCGCTTCGGAACAAAAGGGAGGCTCATAAAGGCCAGAGGTAAAATGATCCAAGAGAGGAGGATTATTGTGTGTACTTGCCTGTCCGCTAAGAAAAACGCCTCTACCACCCCTAGCCCATAAAGGAAGGAGAGCTGAATGGGGGTTGATTCAACCAGCCTAGCAAGGTAGAATCCCTCTCCAGCCCAAGGGATGGAAGGCAATCTTGAAACAGCTTGTACATGCCTCTTAAACTGTGACACTGGCTTTCTCCAGAGCCAAGGCCAAGCTCCGTACAAAGTAAATAGCCCAAAGATAACCCAGAGAAAGAGAATTTGCCCAAGAGCCCATACACCAGAACTGTCATTTTTCAAGAATTCTGTAATGAACAGAACTATAGACCATGGCAGCACCGCGAGGAATATCCCAAAACCCGTTTCCTTGGTTCCCAGAGCCAGCCCAAGCATGATGCCTGATATCGCCGCGATGATCGGCGAACTCTGCTCTACAGCCAGAATAAGGCTATACAAGCTTCCTACATACAAGAAGGACAGCCCGCTTTCTAGCATAGCCAACGATGTCCAAGCAAGGAAACCGGGACTGAAAGCAAGGAACAAGGCAGCAGAGACTGCGACTACCTCACTTTTGAATAGGTGCAGGGTGAGAAAATAAGAAAGGACGACTGCAAGAGAGCCCATAACCATGGAAGGAATTCTTACTGCAAAAAGGGCTCTTTGACCGGAAAAAAGTCGAACACCATCCTCATAGAGACTGTCAAGGCTGATTCGGCCTAGGCCTCGCCTTAGCGCTGTTACCAAGAGCACGTAAGTACCGTATGCTATCCCGTAGACATACATCATGACGGGTGGATGAAACTCTAGGCTCCAGGCGGTGCTGGCAAAGTTACGTCTCAAAATATTCCTTAATCCTGTGGATCCAACTAGGACATACAATCCTTCATCCCAAGTCATCCCGATGCGATTTGCTGCCAATAGCCTAGGAACAAGAGCTGCAATGAATAGTAAAGACGAGACGAGTAGCGAGTCGACTGCTAGTCAGCCCCAACGAGGGCGGAGTCTGAACTAGATCTCATTTGGTAGCTCCAAATATCTACCTTTGGCGGTTTCTCTAAGATCGCGCGATCAAATTGCGAGACTCTTTTCCCTAAGTTCATCGAGAGCCATCTTTGACCGATCCTGCGCAATAGCTATATTCTTCACAGCCCAGGCCGCGAAATGCTTGAAGCCCTCTTCCAAGGTGATTCTCGGCTTATAATCTAAAAGATCGCGGGCTAACGTTATGTCTGCGAAGCAATGTCTGATATCTCCTTTCCTATAGCGGCCGGAGATGTATGACCTTGTTCTAGCACCTAGGACACCTATCAACCTTCGAGCGACATCTTTGATCGAGCTTGGCGTTCCGCTCCCAACATTTATCGCCTTTCCGGCTTCGTTCTTCTCTAGAGCTAGGAGATTGGCTTGAGCAACGTCAAAGACACTGACGAAGTCGCGAAGCTGCGCACCATCTTCGAAGAGGTAGGGAGGCTTTTTGTTCAGTATTCTGCTAGCGAAGAGTGCGCAGACCCCTGTGTAAGGATTGCTCAGAGACTGTCCCGGACCATAGACACTGAAATACCTGAGGGCAATCGTTGGGATGCCGTATGTTCTTCCGATAAGCAGGCACATTTCCTCCTGATGTCTTTTTGATTGTGCATAAATTGAGGAGGGCAACAGCACCCTATCTTCGCTCGTGGCGGCAGCCGTAAGAACTCGGCCGCATGTGGGGCAGTTAGGCTCCCACTGGCGGTCCCTTAGCTGGTCTTCGGTGCGATCACTAGGATAGGCAGGGCCACAGACTTCGCAGACATACTTTCCTTCACCGTAGACAGACATCGAGGATGCCACGACCAACTTTCTGATAGAGGGGTTCCTATCGATAACAGCGTTGAGGAGTGTCGCTGTGCCCCTAGTGTTATTGTCCACGTACCTCTCAACTTCATACATAGACTGGCCGACTCCTACAGAAGCTGCTAAGTGGATCACGGCATCGACGCCATCAAGCGCTCTCTCCACATCTTCTCTTTTCCTTACGTCTCCAATGATGACAGTTGACGATGGCCTCCCCATCTTTGAGCTTCTTCTATTCCAATGATGCGCTTGAGGCTCCATTTTGTCAAGTATGTTGACTTCATATTCTCTTTCAGCTAGCAGATCTATAGTGTAACGACCAATAAAGCCCAGTCCACCGGTCACTAGGACTCTATCGATACGTTTTGCTTTCATCTGTTCGCCTAGAAGTTATCCATCATTCCTGAGATTGGGATTATCAATAACAATGTCAGCTTGCCCAGCAGACCATTTTCTTTTAAAGTTGATTTAGATCAGACTCGTAGTTCTTCGGCTTGCCCACAATACCTGTCATAAATGCCATCCCCTCAATTACCTTCAAAAAGAGAACGCCAAGAATTATCGCCAAGTTTTTGTTCATCCTAGCAAGCTTGCTCAACAACCAAATTATTCTGAGGGGTGTCAGCTGATCAGAAACCGTAGCGAACGATTTACCTCCCAGCGACAGATACTTCATCAGGAAACCAACTTTGCCCATGCTATGTTTTTTCATGATAATTCTCCTTAATGTCAAATGTCCTTCATTATGGAAAATACGCTTGCGACTCCGGGAAATTCTATAGCCTCGGCTTCGGAGCCTTGCAGTTAGATACCAATCATCAAAAACACCAGTAACGCCATCCCAACCACCAATTGACTTGAAAGTAGATCGTTCAAAAAATCTACAGGCTTGGATGGCCCAATCGCTAAATGAGGATTCAAAATAGCATTTCCGTTCAGCAACTTTGCAGGTAGACCAAAATCCATTTCCGAATGAAAGCTCCGGAATTGCTATTGCCTGAGCACCGTCGCGACACAGTTCTAAACACTCTTCTATGAGACCAAGCTCCAGTATCATGTCCGCATCAACCAAAAAGATGAAGTCGCCTGAAGCATGCAAAGTCCCAAGCTTCTTTTGTATAGGCCCAGTGAAGTAATTGTTATGAGGTGGCCGAGGACCGCAGGTTATTACCTTCGCACCGTACCTTTTGCCTATTTCTCTAGTGTTGTCTACGCTATAATTATCGGCTATCACGATCTCCCCGTTCCGATAGTTTTGTAATCTTACCGACTTTAAACAGGTTTCAAGGGTTCCCGCAGCATTACGAGTAGAGATAACTATGGATACGATCATTTATCCCTTCAGTTCATCAATTATAATAACGTTGGAATCGGAACATAAGAGACTGTTGCTTTGAGTATGGGGATTTACTTCGCAGGTCGGTACCTCTATTCCCCAGACCTGCCCCTGAGACCCTGCGTGGTTTGTTCCGGCGCAAAATCTCTAATATGCCCGAAAATATTCTTCGCGCCTCTTACCAAGAACTTTAGGTCCTCCAAACTCCGTATTCCAATAACCTTTCTAACGACAAACTCCGGGTCAAAAGCCACCTTATACAACCCCTGAACAATCTCCATCACTTCCCCTTCACTCATAGGTGTCTTCATCACAGGCGCCCTCATATCATACCTCTCCCAATCCTCCGTCTTCAACCATCCATTAGCCTTAGCCATCTCAAACAAAGGCGTACCAGGATACGGAATAACAATAGTAACCTGCCAAGTCTTCGCATAACCCTTCTTCAGCAACCACTTGGCAAGCTGCACAGTCCTCATAGCCTCCTTCTTCGTCTCCCAAGGATAACCGAACATAATAGTAAGATGAGGATCAAGACCAGCCTTTGCAGCTTTAATGCATGTATCTATCTGCTGCTTCTCCGTAACACCCTTATTCAGAAGATCCAACGTCTTCTGATTAGCCGATTCCAATCCATAGAGGATGAACCTGAAATTAGCCTTCTTCATCAGCTTATAGTCATCAAAAGAAAGCGCACCGAACCTCATATTACAGCCAAAGTACAGCTGTTCATTATACCCCCTTTCGATCATGCCTTTGCAGAACGTCCTCAGCCAAGGTCCTATCGGAAACGTCCCAGTATCATCAAAGATCTCAACAATCCCATACTTGTCAATAAGCCTCCCCACCTCATCCAACAAAGATTCAGGCAACCTAACATTGAACGCAGGATAATGAATCGTCCAAGAGCAGAACGTGCATCCACCATCCTTACGATACCAGCAATCCCTACCAACCATCGTGTAAGTACCAGGAGTATACTTGAAGTTGCCATTGTGAACACTGTAGAGCCACCACTTAGTCAGGTCACGATCAATGAAAGGTTCCTCATTCAGATTATGCCTCTGAGTAAAAACTCCAGTATTCCTAAAATCGCCATTCTCCCTGTACCATATCCCCCCTTCAGGCTTCCCCTTACCCTCCAAATACTTCGCTAAAGTAAGCAACGTAAAGTCGTAATCTCCACCAGTAATCACATAGTCCACCTGACTATTGAGAAGAGACTCTTCCGGATAAGCTGTGACATGATCACCATAAAGAACTGTCTTCGTTTCAGGGCTCACCCGCTTGATATCGCCGATGACACGCCAATACCACTTCACGGTAGGAGCCTTCGTTTCGATAGCAATCAGGTCCGGGGCGTCACGGCTAACATCATCGAGCCAGCGTGAATACTCCTTCTCCTCACTAATCGCATCATCCCACATCACATCATAACCCCGATCCGCCAGAAGACTAGCAGCAGCCGCAGGCACACACGGATAAATGAAGGTAGGCTCATTGAAGTACTGGAACTGCCTATTCTGAGCTAGAAGAGGAGAGCCCTTCTCAGTTGGAATAGGAGGATAGGAGACAGCTACTTTCATTATTTTGAGTTACTTCTCGCTTCTAAGCTGCTGAGTTTCGATAAAATCATTACCCCCAGGGATCGAGGGTATACTTTCATTCTGCACATCCTCTGTAAGTCGTCTAGAGAAAAGGCCTGTCAAGAATGCCGCTCCATACGTCAAATGGCTCAAGAAAATACCAACTGGCACATATAGAGCCGCCTTTAAGTCGCGTGTCCGCAATCCTTCCACGATGCAGAGAATCGCATAAAGTGAAAGTACAATCCCATAAAGCTGGAAGATCAGAGTATTCAGCAGAGAAAATGGAAGACCGCCTACTAACCCTATGAGAAAGGCTGATGGAACAAAGAAAATCGCCCTTCTAGAGTTCTCCGGATACTTCTTGGCGAAGTATCCACGGTGCAATCCATAACTCCATATCTGCTTAAGATGTGACTTAAACAAAGCTCTCCTATGGTGATAAACAACTACGTTCGGCGAGTAAAGGCTCCTCATTCCTAAACTCTTGACAAGGCGACAAATGTATGTGTCCTCCCCAGGCCAGTAATTTACAAGCGAGTCCTTCATCCTCTCAAGAACTGATCTGTGAACGACGAAGTTCGAAGTGGGAAGGTCATCGACTTCGATGATCCTACTTCGCCGATATCTTGCCGCCAAACTTCCCGCGCCGAGCCATGAGGCCAGAACCAGGCCGCTAGCTTTCTGCGGAAGAGTGTCAGTATCAGGCGTCAGGGAAGGACCGCCAGCGACAGCAACACTTTCAATACGCAGCAGATCTACTGCATTTGTCAGCCATTCCCTATCGGGAAAGGCGTCGGAGTCTATGAAAGCGATTACCTCTCCCTTAGCATGATCCAAACCACGATTTCGCTTCACACCTGGTCGAACGGGCCCCGTAGCGACCACAGTGACAGGACTATTAGGCAAACGCGTACCCTGCTGATCATCCGGGAGCACAATCACCTCAAAATTCGGATAGTCCAAACTCAGACAGCCCTCAATGCATTCCAGCTCTGTACCATCAATCCGCCTACAAGGTATGATTATCGACACGAATGGTCGATTCACATCCCTAAACACCATCTAGCGTTCTTCTCTCCGCTCGCTAGCGGAGAACATCGAGTATGACTTCAGGTACTCCTCTAGCATGCCTTGGAGGGCGCTGTTGCTAAGCACTTCCAGAGGTTCAGATAGCACCTTCGACGGATCAGCTGCCAAGAAAGTCTTAGGCCTCTCAGCCACCGATTTAGCGAAGCCTTTACCGACCAGTTTCTTCAGCACTGAGTGAATCTTCCCATAACTTATCCCTGTCTCTCCGATCAAGGATCTATAGTGGGAAGGCCCAAGCCTAACAAGAGCCAAGTAGAGCCTAGCCTCAGTCTGAGTCAGACCCACAAACTTCAACAGTCTAAAGCGAACCTCTATTGAATCCGCCAATTAGGGATGGCTACGCGTTTTGATCAGACCGCTTATCCGTACCCTTCTTCTCAACATTAGAGGACGTAGACTTGACCGCGCTTAGATTTCCTGCTCGATAATCTGACCTGTGCATACGGATGATTCGCAACCCTCGGCTCTTAGCGTATATCACGGCCTTCTCCGTATCCTCAAAAACCATCTTCTGCTCTCTCCCATCCCAATCAATCAGATACGCCACGTATCGATACCTCTTCAGCATAAATTATCATGAGAATTGCTTGTAACCCTCACCCAGCTCGTTCTTCAACACCCCTTCTGACTTGTGTCACGAGCTGCAGCTCGTACTTTGCCTTGTGATTACTCATGTTGGCTTGATACCACCGCTTCACCCGTAACCGGTACGCAATTTCGAGCACATCCACGAGCATCCTCACCACCGCCTTCACCTTAAACTGCCGTCTCAGCCGTATTGCTACCGGTAGCTCCGCCACTCTCATCCCGAGCAACTGCGCCACCGTCAGCAGCTCCACATCAAAAGCATACTTCTTCACCAACACCAGAGGCAACAGTCTATCCAAAGCACTCGCACGACATGCTTTCAGCCCCGCCTGGGTATCGGAGACCTTAACCCCGGTCAGCAGCTTCACTAACACCCGGAAGCCATAGCTCAAGAACCGCCGCATCGTCGGGACCTCCACTCGCGATGCAGGATGCCGCTTCGATGCCACTGCCAAATCCGCGCCGTCCAGCGCCGCCACGTACCTCTGCAGTGTCTCCACACCGACCTCCACATCGCTGTC
>JAHFOH010000037.1:2444-10893 GCA_023266955.1 Nitrososphaerota archaeon | reverse complement strand
CTTGAAGACGTTTCGGAAAGCTTCCCTGAACTGGTTGAGGCTATGCAGTCTTTGTCGACGGACTTTGTGTTAGACGGCGAGATAATACCTTACCAGAAGGATAGACCGCTTCCGTTCCAAGTTCTGCAACAGCGACTGCATAGAAAACAAATCGATCTGTCGATCATCAGAGATATTCCCCTTGTCTATTTCGTTTACGATCTCCTCTATTACGATACGAATACCCTAATACGCAGACCTCTGTCCGAAAGAAGAAGAATTCTGGAATCAATTCCATTCGGAGACAGAATTATTCTCTCAGAAGCTAAACTCATTCACACCGCTGATGAGATTAGCAGAATGTTTGACCAAAGTAAAAGACTGGGCTTTGAGGGGTTAGTGGTTAAGGACCCGTCCTCCGTGTATCATCCGGGAAGAAGAGGTAAGCATTGGATCAAACTGAAGAGGGAATTGGATACATTGGATGTCGTGATTGTAGCCGCCGAATACGGTCACGGTAAGAGAGCTGGTGTCATCTCGGACTACACATTTGCTGTAAGAGATGGAGATTCCCTCAAGGTTGTTGGGAAAGCCTACTCGGGTCTTACAGATAAAGAGATTCTGCAGCTAACAGAGCGTCTGAAGCAAATAACGTTGAGAGATATGGGATTCCATCGGATTGTAAAGCCCGAAATCGTGCTCGAAGTCGCTTTTGACGGCATACAGAGGAGTAGTAGACATGACAGTGGCTTTGCACTGCGTTTCCCAAGAATCAAGAGGATAAGAGATGATAAGAAACCAGATGATATTGACACTCTCGATACTGTTGCAGAGATCTATGAGGGGCAAGTGTCCAGGAGCAATCTGGATAGGCTAAAATAGTGATTTTCGAGAGTCCGAGCCGAAATTTCATTTGGCATTCATTGTCCTCGAGGGTTTTTCCGGCACCGGAAAAACCTCCTTAGCGAAAATGCTTGAGCGGGACGGGTGGGTGAGAATTACGGAATCAGCTCACTCCCTACCCGCAGACATACCATTGGCAGATAGGGCGGACACCTATTCGGATTATGCCCTCTTAGGACAAGTATTGACTTTCGCACCTAGGATAAAGAGGTTGAGAACCAAGAGCAAGGTTGTTGCCGAAGGATACTTTCTTTCTGATCTTGCGTATTTCAAAATCAGACAAACTCTTGGACTGAGCACCGCCTTCCCGGCCATCTACACTTTTGTGAGCAATATTATGGAGGACTCGGCTTTGGTGCCAGATCACTACATACTACTCCACGCTGAATCAAGCGAAATTAGACGCAGGCAGGCAAGGAAACGGGCTCGAGATAGAAATGAGAGCAGCTACTTCTTCGAAAAGTACTATGAATTCATCGAAGAATTCCACAGAGCCCTCGACCAGCAGAACTACACTATTGTGGCCTCGCACCCAAATAGACGTGAAACCTATCTGGAGATTCGCCGTGTACTAATGCAGAACAAATTATTCTAGCAACCGATCCCGTTTTCCTTTCGAGCCTCCTTCGTCAGCGTCCAAGCAATCTAACATCCTGAACAACCTCCAGCACCCTCGGCCCAGCTTCCGTCACCACCTTCGCCATTTCTACATGATGCGGAACCTTGAGCCTGTTGCTGAGCTCCTTCGCGGCGAGAGCGAGCGGATCCTTTCCACGCACAGTTCTGATTAGGG
Source organism: Nitrososphaerota archaeon (assembly GCA_023266955.1). Taxonomy (GTDB): domain Archaea; phylum Thermoproteota; class Nitrososphaeria; order Nitrososphaerales; family JAHFOH01; genus JAHFOH01. The sequence continues at coordinate 9,218 of JAHFOH010000037.1, read as the reverse complement.
TGTAGTAGTGGATAATTCCGCCTCTTTGTTTAATGGCGGTGACGGCTGTCTCTACAAACTCTTTTGCCCTGTCTGGAAGAGGCATAAGGACACGGTCCGCAGTTCCAGCCAAATATTTTCGAGCTATTTCTCTCGAGTCACCGTAGACTGGCACCACCCTGTCAGCCACCTTATTGCGAAATGTGTTTTCAATTGCTAGCTGATGGGCTCGAGGGTTGAGATCAATGGTATAGACCCTGCAGTTCGGCTGCTTTTTCGCGATCAGCATTGCGAAGGTTCCTACCCCCCCGAAGAGATTTACCACGGTCTCACCGGGTTCGACCAGATCAGCAATTCTACTCCTCTCATGACCCAATCTGGGAGAGAAGTAGGTAGCTGCCAAGTCAACGTGGAACTCACAACCTCTTTCCTTATACAAAACTTCAAACTTCTTTTCCCCCGCGAGATATTCAAGTTCTCGAGTTCTGAATTCTCCAGAGAAACCTGAAACTTGTCTCAAAACTGTCCTGACTTGTTTTAATTCATCGATGAGTGCTCTGCCGATCAGATGTTTCTTCGGCAACAACTCATCAGGGAGTTTCACTATTGCTATATCGCCGATTATGTCGAATGATGCTACGACAAGCGAAAGCTCGCGATCAGAAAGGACTCCTTTGAGCAACTCTCTCAGGAATCTAGCCATTATAATCTCGCGCGGACCTTCATTCACGCCGTAGGATAAGCAAAAACAGAATTAGGCGAGACCTGAATTTTAAGCCGTAGCAGCCGCAACTATTGACCCCTCAAGGTGCTCTCTCAGAGAAACCAATTCAGGAACTCCCTGCGAGCTTAGGTTGAGATTCAATGGGGTTATTGAGATGCCCTTCAGCATGTGCACTACGTAAGCATCCGTTTCCTTGTCGAAGTCAGTTAGACGCTCGCCCCAAATCCAGTAATATGGCCTCTTACGCGGGTCCTTTCGCTCAAGAACATAATCTCGAAATTTCCTCCTAGCTAACTTTGTGATGTAGATCTTGGTGTTACTGTTCATTCGTCGGGGGAAATTCACGTTGAGAAGGTGCGCCTCAGGCGGCAAGCCGTTTTTGATGACCCATTCTGCTATGTGACCTGCGACAACGGCAGGCGTGTGGAAGTCGAGGTCGAATCCATATGGTGAAAAGATGCTTTCATCGGGAACGGCCATAGAGAAGGCTACGGCGGGGATACCCATTATCGCTCCTTCTATAGCAGCAGCAACAGTGCCGCTAGCGAATACATCTTGGAAGGTAGTATTGTCCCCAAAATTGATTCCGGAAATAACTAAGTCGGGCTTTCTTGGAGTCAGCTTGTGTACACCAATCATCACCGCGTCTCCAGGACTTCCTGAGACCGCGTAAGCACGTTTCCCTCCTACCAACGCCTTGATTAGTCGAAGTGGCTTGTGAAAGGTTAGACTCATACTTGTACCACTCCTTGGCTCTTCTGGACCCACGACTCTGACATCTCCAAGATGGCTGACTGCCTCTACAAGAGCCTTCAACCCTGGGCTTTGGACCCCATCGTCATTTGTCACGAGTATTACCGGCTTGTTCATTTTTGCACCCCTAGAGTAACTCTGAAAACGAGTATCTTTCCCGCTTATTATTCTACTCCACTGTGACCAAGAAAAGGCTGTAGCACTTTCTTAGCTTCCTCTCTCCAGGCGACTGAGATAGATGGAACAGTAAGCATTGGGCGGGGAGAGTGAAGATACAGAGCCGAAATCAAGTTCAATGCTCCTATCGACCCAAATAGCGCCAATGCCCTTTACCGAAATGGTGTACTTGAAGTGACTTTCAAGCTTAAGGACAAGGCTAATAAGGGCTACACAAAGGTCAGCGTCGAGTAGGAAGGGGGCATGAAATGAGTCAGCAGAATATGACACTCAAAGTTCTTGAGGCATATACCCGCGATGTTGGTAGAGGAGTAGCGAGGATTGACTACGATGCAATGGATGCGCTTGACGCGTCCACAGGAGACGTCGTCGAAATCAGAGGTAAGAGGAGAACTGTCGCGAAATGCTTGCCTCTTTACCCGTCCGACGAAGGTCGCGGTGTCATTAGAGTAGACGGGCTGATCCGAAACAACGCTGGGGTTGCAATAGGCGACACCGTAACTATTCGAAAGATCAAAGCCCCTTCTGCTGAGAAAGTTGTAGTAGCTCCTCTTGAAGCGATCCCACCCATCGATGAACGCTACCTCGCGGATGCCCTCGAAAGCGTTCCAGTAACTAAAGGCGACAACATCATGATCCCATACTTCGGAGGGAGACTGACCTTCCAAGTTCTCGGGGTCAGTCCCATGGCTGATGCCGTCCTGATTACCCAGAGAACAATTTTCGCGATATCTGAAAAGGGTGAACATCTCAGGGGAGTTCCTCTCGTTACGTATGAAGATATCGGGGGATTAAATGAGGAGATTCAGAAAGTCAGGGAGATGATCGAACTCCCTCTCAGACACCCCGAGATTTTCGAGAAGCTTGGCGTAGAAGCACCTAAAGGGGTTCTGCTATACGGTCCTCCAGGCACTGGAAAGACCCTGCTGGCCAAGGCTGTCGCCAATGAAAGTAGCGCACACTTCATCAGCATCAGTGGCCCCGAAATCATGAGCAAATTCTATGGGGAGTCTGAGGCTAGGCTAAGAGAGATCTTCAAGGAAGCTAGAGAGAAAGCACCATCAATTGTGTTCATTGACGAAATCGATTCAATAGCTCCCAAGAGGGAAGAAGTTACTGGAGAGGTCGAGAGACGAGTAGTCAGTCAGCTGCTTTCACTGATGGATGGTCTTGAAGCTCGAGGAAAGGTAATAGTGATCGCCGCAACCAACAGGCCGAATGCCCTCGATCCCGCGCTGAGAAGACCCGGAAGATTTGACCGTGAGATTGAGATCAAAGTTCCTAACAAGAAAGGGCGGCTGGAGATCCTCCTGATCCACACAAGACATATGCCCCTGCTCGAGGACGTGGACCAAGAGAGACTTTCAGCAGTCACGCACGGATTTGTAGGGGCTGATCTCGAATACCTGTGCAAGGAAGCTGCCATGAAGACACTAAGACGAGTCCTCCCAGAGTTGAAGCTTGAAGAGGAGAAACTTCCACCAGAGCTGCTAAACAAGCTGCAGGTCACGATGGATGACTTCGAGAATGCCTTGAAGGATGTAATGCCCTCCGCCATGAGGGAGGTATATCTGGAGACACCTGATGTGAAGTGGACTGAAATTGGCGGACTGGAGAGTGTAAAGCATGAGTTACAGGAAGCTGTCGAGTGGCCTCTGAAGTACCCAGAAGTGTACAAGAAGATCGGCTATAACATGCCGAAAGGAATTTTGCTTTACGGCCCCTCAGGTACAGGCAAGACACTTCTCGCTAAGGGTGTAGCGACGGAGAGCGAAGCTAACTTCATCAGCGTTAGAGGTCCTGAGTTGCTTTCGAAGTGGGTGGGAGAGTCAGAGCGGGGAATAAGAGAAGTATTCAGGCGAGCCAGACAGGCGGCGCCCTGCATCATATTCTTCGACGAGGTAGATGCTGTCGCCCCAATCAGGGGCTTGGGTGGGGATAGTATGGTCACGGAGAGAGTAGTTAGTCAACTCCTAACCGAACTGGACGGAATTCAGGCTCTTACCGGGGTAGTAGTTCTCGCTGCTACAAATAGGATTGACATGGTCGATCCTTCTCTTCTTAGAGCTGGAAGGTTTGACAAGCTGCTCTACATTCCGATGCCTGATAAAGCGGCGAGAAAGCGGATACTTGAGATAAATACACAGGGTAAACCCATTTCATCTGATGTAGATATCGATAGGATTGCAGATATGACTGATGGCTTCAGTGGGGCAGATCTGGCTGCTGTAGGGAATACAGCGATGTCTTTAGTCCTGCAGGAATTTCTCGCTATGTATCCGAAACCTGATGAAGCCAAGGTCCATGTTGAGGAGGCCAAGGTAGGTATGCGATATTTCGAAGACGCAATAAGAAAGGTGAAGACATCCAGAGAAGGGAAACCAATGGAGAAGGTCGCTGTGCCGTACTACCGCTGACCTACCTCCCAAGATTAGGTTCTAAAAACCTTCAGGTTCGGAAACTCAAGGCAAATCCGCGATCAACTGTGTAAGGCATATTAACGCTTAATCAGCGTCAAGCTTGGATGTCAGAGGCCAATGTCAGGATAAGAGTAAAAGTCGGTGTAAACGAGGCAGAGATTGAGGCCCCACTCTCCAGCCTCAGACAAACTATCGAGCTATTACCTGAGATAATACAGAGGATTCCCAGACCTACAGCACGCGCTGAGACACCTCAGACAACTGGCCCACCTTCACCATCAGAGACGGAGAAGCCAACGACGGAGAGCTTGAGGTCCAAGATCCCTGAAATTAAGATTGAACGAGATGATTCCCTCACAAACGTCATCACCAAGCTCTTCTCCGATTCGTGGGGCAAAAGACCACAAAAGCTAGCTGATGTCAGAGAAATCTTGGAATCATACGGAATGGTGTACTCGAAGCAGTCAGTGGCAGTAGCACTCCTGCGCCTAGCACAAGCGGGCAAACTCAGAAGGTTTAAGGACGAGGGAGGAGAATTCATCTACACTGCATCAACTGGCCTTTCCGCCGAGCCGTCTGACCTTTCCCAACCTGCTGAGGAACTAGCACTTCAACCGGCGAATCAATAATATGAGCGAAACTGAGACCCTGACAGTCACGGTAAGGTACGGCGACTTAGCTGCGGAATTCAAGGGGCCCCCAGAGATAGTGCTGATCTCCGTTCAAAGCTTCATCGTGAAGCATATTCCACAGCTGGATCTCGCAAGGAAAATTTCAGTCAGCTACGGTTTAGCTGAACTTACCGACATGTTTCAAGACCTCATAAAGATGACACCTGAGGGACCGAGAGTATGGTTCGTTGACGTTGACCTTAGCGACAAAGAGATTGTTGGGCTTCAATTGGTTGCGGCCAAGATAGCTCATGAATCTGGGAAAACGGACAAGGTAGCACTAAGCCCTGCTGAGCTCCAAAGCAATACAGGCCTTAATGCAAAATCAATAAGCTCAAGAATTAGTGAAATGTCCAAGACGGGGTATGTGATGAAGGAATCATCAGAGTCAGGCGTAAGGTATCGCATAACTACTCAAGGAATTACTTGGCTTCATCAATTATTGTCGAAGAAAACAGTACGCTAGGCTGCGGTTTTTTCTGGAGGTTTTTTCTGCACGTACCTATAGGCTCCGATGGCTCCGATGCGACTCAGCAGATTTTCCCTGACCAAGTCCGTCAGAGAATGGGAAACCGCACTCTTGTCGTAGTGGTATCCCCGCCTAGCCAGTTCAACATGGACTTCGGCTAGACTCCTTTCGAGGGAGAACCAATCCTCTGTCCATAACCCGCGGAGGATTTTCCTTGAGGTCGCTTCTCCCCTCCCGGGACGTGGCTCAGGAGGGGCAGAGCGGAAGCCTGCCAGTAAGCTCTCAATGGCTTGCTGAATCTTGTCTTCGGAGCAGGTTATCTCTATCTCCCAAGCGCCGCGCTTCAGTCTGATACGGATTTCTTCGGGCCTTTCGTTCATCGTTGTCTACCCTTTGTTGTCTTTGGGCAAGTTGCGCAATCCTTATAAATCATTGGTCAGCTTTGGTTGTTGCGCAAGATGCCCAACCAATTAAGCCTTCCTCCAATCTTCGTTGCTGGCCATCTGGTCCAATCGATCGCCGACTCTGTACCAACTATGGGGCTGCAGCGGCTAACCGGAAAACCAGTGATTTTTCTTGACGGATCTGAAGACTTAGAGCCCTTCGGAGGTTGGGGCGTGATTGATTCGGGACTCAAACCCCGGTCCTTTGTTCCGAAGGAAAATCAGAGGATCGTTGCAGCCATCGATTCATCTACAATTCACATTGGAGAAACTGAAGAAGGTTCTGTCTTTGGAGCGAAGGCTGCGGTAGCGTTTTCGGTCTTCGGTAGAATCGCCGGGTACTACAAGCTTGGTCCACTTCTGCTCTATCTTGATGCCGTCGATATAAGAAAACTCGCAGAGGATTCCGCCGCCAAACTCAGGCTCTTCAAACTCCTGATGCTTGATACATCTGTTGTTCAAAAGAGCATTAGGACAAGAATAGAGAGGTCCCTACTACTTGAGATGGCGTCAACTCTAAAAGGAGCAGTTCTGATTGCTGACGGTTCACTAGGTCCTTCCCCCTTCGAATCGCATCAGACAAAATTGCGCGATGTCATCAAAGAAGCACACGATAACGATAACTGTGTTCACGGGGTCTCAAAGACTTCCAACCTGAGGATTTTTCGGCGCCTCTCCGACTGCTTACGTGTCGTTCGACCACCTGCATACCTCGATGTAGATGACATAGTTAGGGCCACGCTAAGGATGGTTTACGGTAGAATTCTATTAGTCAGATTCTCAGGCCAAAGTCTCCCACTCAGAGTTGACGTCTGCTCTCCAAGCTATGAGGATTTTGAAACCAGCGTTGCACAGGTTGCGTACAGCGACGCTTTCTACCACGGTTATCATGAGTCCCTTAGACTCGCACATTATTTGTCGATCTTTTCTTTTGATGAGCTTACCTCGATCAAGGGATATCTCGTAAAGAATCTTTCCGCGGTCGAGATAAAAGGTGCAAGTCGAAGAGAATTCATGCTCGACTCCTAACACGTAGGTTGAAGGATTGAAGATTCTAGCGAGCTCCAGCAACGAGATCCTGCTTATCGCTCTTCCAAGTGAGGAAGCCCAAGTTGGCGATTATCTTCTCGTTGAAGAG
>JAHFOH010000037.1:0-2344 GCA_023266955.1 Nitrososphaerota archaeon | reverse complement strand
TATCTTGGGAAGCACTCTGTAGTGAATGTTCTTCACCATGTTCTCGACATGCCTGGAGCTTCGCTTCGAGAATTCATGAGGATATGGGAATTCCTCGATTCGACCAACAATCTAACGTTGCGATCCTTCGGTGCGGCAATTGAAAGCTGGAGGTGTAACGAACTTGTTCGAGACGCCTTGTTCGCCAGGCACTACTCTCTCCTTTCGACCCGCCTCATAACAGACAACAGGGAAGAGTCAGTTACAATTGAAGGCATTACCGGAGAGCTTAAACGAGGGGGCATGCTAATTGTCTCACTCGACGACTGCTCATCCCTCACCAGACGAATTACGGTGGAGGTGCTTTTGAGCAAGCTTCTCGATCTGCTTGAAAAAGATAGGATTCTTCCGGTTTTTCTCTTCGCCGAGGAAGCCCACCTGTACCTGAGGGAGACGTATTGGGACGATTTAGTCACTAGGATGAGACACTTCGGAATATTCACTACCTTCATAACCAATCAGCCCGATGCTATTCAGGACAATGTGTACAGACAGGCAGACAATATCTTTCTCTTCAATTTCACCAACGAGAATGATCTCCAGATGATATCTCGGGCCTCGGTGACGGATTCTGAAACCATCAAGACCTTAGTCCGTTCACTACCGCCGAGGACTTGCCTGGCTTTGGGGAGGGTGGTGAATGACCTACCGGTAGTCTTCAAGGTAGCTGCAACCGAGATGATGACATTGGGGGAGACCAAGTCGTTCTTCCGAATTAGTAGAAACCAAGCTAAAGACGCTGTTCAAGCCGGTAGTTCCTATTCACCCCTTTCGACGTAAGTTTAATATCCCTTAGTCAACAGTTGAAGTCTGTGGAATCCAGTGGTGACGAGGTTATCGCGAAGATAGCCGGAAGTGTAGTTGTCAGCTCGAATCCGGGTTTAGTTCTGAAGAATTGGCGTGAACGTCTACAGGTTAAGCAGATTCTGCTTGCAAAGGAGATGAAGGTTTCACCGTCTGTACTGAGCGACTATGAAAGTGGGCGGAGGTCTTCTCCAGGAGTTGGATTCCTAAAGAGGTACATCGAAGCCCTCGTAAATCTGGACCATTTCCACAATAGGTTACTGGATAGACTAGTGCAGCCCACGGACAAATCGGCAATCCTGGGTATTGGAGAATTCAAGGGGCCCGTGAAGGCGAGGCAGATGGCTGAAATGCTCAATGCTGATATCCTAGTCGGAGAAAACTTTCTAGAGGCAGCGATACTCGGCTACACCATTCTCGACAGCATTAGAGCGATTTACTCCCTATCGGGGTTCGACTTCTATCGAATCTTCGGTGCAACTACTGAAAGGGTCTTGATTTTTACAAAGGTGGGTATGGGTAGATCACCTCTAGTTGCGATAAGAGTGTCCCAGCTCAAACCGAGAATGGTTGTTCTTCACGGCCCGAAGTCTGTCGACCCCCTAGCTGTCGACTTAGCTAAAAAGGAGAACATCATATTGGCACTTTCTTCAGCGCCTAATGAAGAAAACCTCCAGGAAGCTCTCTCAACCCTCTAATTCTGTAACTCCCAGAAACTATTTCAAGTAAAATTACTCAGCCAACGCAATTTGGCGCTTGCGCCTCAAGAGGCCATTTTGGGCCTACTCTTTATCGTGGCTCTAGGTCTACTTGGAGTCAAGGCTCGAGCGATAGACTCCGGAGGTTTAGCCTCGGGAACAATCATAGGGTTTCTGATTCTTGTTGGCGGTGGATGGTCATGGTTCCTCGTAATTCTACTCTTCTTCATCGTTTCGACTCAGTTCACGCGCTACAGGTATTCCTACAAGCACTCAATCGGGTTCGCACAGGAGAAGGGGGGTACCAGAGGTTGGCCCAACACCTTGGCTAACGGCGCAGTTGCATCTCTAGCGGCTGTTGCTGAATTATTCTATTCTGGCTCATTATTTGCCGCAGCATTTCTTGGTGCCGTGGCGGAAGCGACCGCGGATACCCTGTCGACAGAGATCGGACTATTAAGCCGGACTCAGCCTCGGCTGATAACGAGCCCGCTTAAGCGGGTAACCGCCGGAACCTCCGGCGCAATAACCTTGTTAGGACAGGCGATAGCTGTGCTCTCCTGCATACTAATAGGGGGTGCTGCGTTTTTCCTCGGAATTCTGGCGGGTCCAGTTCATAGGACTCTGGTGGTTGCGTTGACAGGAGGACTTGTAGGCACCACAACCGATAGCTTGCTCGGCGCTTCAGTTCAGGGTATCAATCGGTGTGGGATTTGCGGTCAAGTTACGGAGAATCTTTCCCATCATAATACGCCTACGATTCGAGTGAAGGGGTTTAGGATAATTGATAACAACGTAGTGAA
>JAHFOH010000164.1 GCA_023266955.1 Nitrososphaerota archaeon | reverse complement strand
GCTCTATACGCCTTTCAGCGGTAATTTGTCGGCGCGCGGCTTCAAGCGGTCTGCGATTGTGCCTAGATTCCACCTGCCCTAGCACGATGAATCTCTGTCTAGATCGGTAAGGGGCAGTAGCAGTAACGATACCTAGAAGGGTATACGGTCCAGCCGAAAGTGTTCCTGCACTAACAACCTCTGAGACCGTGAATTCTTCCCCTGGGTCCAGGTTTATCTCAACCGGCATGGAGGCGAATAACTTGTTGTTTGACCATCTCCAATGCACAGTGCCTTTGCTGAGAACGACAAAGTCGTAGAGTTGCGCTGAGGGAAATTCCAGCTTCACTCGCTTCTTGGTTGCGTTTGAAACGCTCAGGGAAACTCTAATTAGATCTCTAAACCTATAGGAGCGCCTGTCAGTTCTTGCTCGAATTTTGAGATAATGTAGTGCCTGATCAGGCTCCACTATCAGATGGTGGTCAGAGAGAGGCGCTTTGGGTCCATTATAATCTTTAGTAATACGAGGTTCTTGCCCGCCAGATATCACCGGCCCTCGGGCTGTAGTAGAGGGTTACAGCCACGTTCACTAAGCTCATTATGATGAGTAAGGCTGATGTAGTTGCTGACGAGTAGGACAACGAGAATATAACTGCGAAGCTTGGCAGTAACATTGAGCCATAGGCTCCCGATTCAAACATCAGTCTTCGAGCCCTTGGACTGGACCGTCGCAGACTTGCACGGTCGGTGCGAATACCCAGAACGGGAAGGTATCTCAAAATTTTCCTTAGATAGGGAAGTTCAAGCTTGACTAATGCAGAGCTGCCTATCAAATAGTGGGTGAAAGTGATCCCAGCTATCCTACCAACTATGAAATGAATTAGGCAATGGGGAAAATACCAAAGGGACACCCAGACCATTACAAGCAGGACGAGGTTGCTTAGGGGATCCCTGATTGAAGCAGCTAGTAACAACCCACCGATTGCCAAAGCGATTCCCAGAACTTCAATTAGATTTCCGCTTCTGACAGATAGGGTGTGGCAGAATCTAGCCAACTGTGGGTTACCTCGTGAACCAGGTTATGTCCGTGTTGAACATGTTAATATTCAGGAGTGGGCTCTCACTCCGCCCGTATGGAACTGGTGCAGGTCAGTACTGAAAACGCACCCAAACCCATTGGACCATACTCACAAGCAGTGAAAGTAGGCGAGCTAATCTACTGCGCAGGCCAAATTCCCTTGGAGCCCTCAGGCAACCATATCAGAGGCTCCTCTGTAGGCGAGCAGACCGAGCAATGCCTCTTGAATCTTTCTGAGGTACTTAAGGCGGCGGGGAGTTCACTCGATAAGGTGGTCAAAACGACAGTGTTCCTGAAACAACTGGCCGACTTCCCTAAGATGAATGAGAGTTACGCAAAGTTCTTCTCAAGGAACTTCCCGGCCAGAACGACCGTTGAGGTTAATCGACTTCCTCGAGACGCCCTTGTCGAAATCGAGGCTGTCGCAGTAGTCTGAGGGATGCTGTTACCCTGATTTATGAGCCACAGGTACTGGTGCAGACTTTCTATACGGTCCTCTCTTACGTAGACGGCCTTTTTTCTTGATTTCTTTTTTCCTGACTATTCTGTCTTCAGGCTCCATTGGGAACAGGAGCCAACTTCCTCAATATTTAACCCATGCTTTCCGGCTCACCTCCGGCAAAATGCCAATCTGGTTGAAAGCTACTGGAACGCCGAGGTTGAGGACGTTAAGATGAGGCCCAATGATAGCTCCTGAAATACGCCTTATCGCCTTGCATGGCATTCCAGAGATTAAGCCGAATGACGATCTTCCTCACCTTATTGCTCTAGCCGCCAAGAGGAGTGGGATTCGATTCCGCCATAAGGATGTTCTGATAGTCACACAGAAAGTTGTTTCAAAAGCGGAGGGGAGAGTGGTAAAGCTCGACAGTGTTGAGCCGTCCGATTCCGCCACCTCATTTGCTCGGATCCTGAAAAAGGATGCTAGAGTTATCGAACTGATACTTAGAGAAACAAAGAGAATAGTGAAGATGGCTCGAGGCATCATCATCGTTGAAACAAGGCACGGTTTCGTCTGTGCAAATGCTGGAGTCGATCAATCAAATGTCAAGAAAGGGTCTGCATCACTGCTTCCCATAAACCCTGATGAATCAGCTGAAAATCTTCGCGACCAAATCAGGAAGGAAACTGGCGCGGAGATTGGAGTTGTGATTTCCGATACTTTCGGGCGTCCATGGAGGGAAGGGCAGGTGGACGTTGCTGTCGGAATTGCCGGTATTGGGCCTCTCATAGACTATCGTGGAAAGCGAGATAGATACGGCTACCAGCTCAAGGCGACTGTAATTGCTGCAGCTGACGAATTGGCCTCAGCAGCCGAACTCGTCATGGGTAAGCTCTCCGGAGTGCCAGCTGTAGTAGTGAGAGGCTTCAGAGGCCCTTTCACTAACGGCTCATCAAGGGAACTAGTCAGAGCGTGGTCAAGGGATCTCTTTAGATGAAGGGAGCAAGGATTACCGCACTCGCGGGTGGCACTGGTTCGGTCAAGCTCGTCAGGGGCTTGTACACAATCAACCGGTCAACCCTTACGGTAATTGTGAACGTAGGAGACAACGTATGGATGCATGGTCTTTATGTCTGCCCGGACATCGACACTATCGTCTACGGTCTTGCAGGAATTCTCGATCAGCCTAGGGGATGGGGAGTAAAAGATGACACATTCAATTTTCAGAAACAGTTGGCCAGCTTAGGAGAGGAGACATGGTTTCAGCTGGGAGATAGAGACCTAGCCACACACGTATGGAGGACGATGCGTCTCAGAAAGGGAGCCACGGTTTCAGAAATTACCAAAGCGCTATGCGAAAGATTTAGTATAGAAGCAAAGGTCATTCCGGTGACCAATGAATTTGTGGAGACAAGAGTTGTTGCAGATCACGAAGAGATGCATCTTCAGGAATTTTGGGTGAAGAGACGAGGAAGAGACACCGTGACTCGTATCAAATATTTTCGGGCTGCTAAAGCTCAACCAGCTCCTGAGGTACTAGATGCTATCGGCTCGGCTGATCTGGTGATCATCTGTCCGGCAAATCCCATAAGCAGTATCGGACCGATCTTAGCGGTTCCAGGTGTTCGTCGAGCGCTCTCGCGCACCTCGGCGAAAGTGCTTGCGGTCAGCCCAATCATTGGATCCAACCCCGTCAGCGGGCCAGCAGGAACGTTCATGAAAGCTATGAAGATAGAAGTCTCCCCCCTAGGTGTTGCACTATTTTATCGAAGTTTCCTCGATGAGATGGTTCTGCACATTAGTGATCGAAATTTGGCACCGCGGATGACAGGAATTGGAGTAAAACCGAAAATCACAGATGTCTTGATGCGAAGCGCTGAAGACGAGATAAGACTGGCCAAATTCTTGGTAACCGATGTATGACAGTCTGTGCCATAGTGCCAATGAAATCGTTGGTCAATATCAAGCAACGACTTTCAGGTGTTCTCAATCAGTCTCAGAGACAAGCATTTTCCATCAAGATGCTGGCTGATGTTGCCCACGCAATACGACTTTGTGGGAAAATAGAAGAGACTTTTCTCGTAAGCGTGGACGACGAGGTTTTGAGAATGTCTAAGCTTTTTGGCCTCACACCTATCGAAGAGGAGACTGAGGGTGGGGTAAATGCCGCAGTGAGCTTTGTGGAGCAGTATTGCGTCAGAAAGTCGTTCACGTCATCCGTGGTTGTCCCTG
>JAHFOH010000163.1 GCA_023266955.1 Nitrososphaerota archaeon | reverse complement strand
GAAAAATCCTTGAAAGAAGACAGTGAAAGACTGTACCCACTTGAGATTTGCCTTTGCAAGTCCTGTGCGTGTGTGCAATCGCGATACGTTGTCGATCCTAAGGTACTTTTCGGAGAAGGCTACCATCATATCGCCGGCATTCCGCTTTCTTTCAGGGCTCATCTCCAGACTCTGGCATCACTACTCTCAGAGCGCTTGCACCTAGGTCCAAGCGACCTCGTTGTCGAACTAGGCTCGAGCGATGGCTCCAGGTTTGGCGTCAAGATAACTTATATTCATCAAACTGAACCAGGAGGTATCGCCCACGCCGTCGGACTATGTGAAGAGTTTGTTGAAGATGACTCCTTTGTGGTCTACCTGGGCGATAACCTGCTGAAGGGCGGAATCAAGAAGTTCGTTGCGAATTTCTCCTCCAATAACTCCGATGCTATGATACTGCTCTCATCGGTCAGAGAACCTCAGCGCTTCGGAGTAGCCAGATTTGATGACAGCATGCGCCTAACGGGCTTAGTCGAGAAACCTAAAGAGCCACCGAGCAACTACGCTCTAACTGGGATCTACTTCTTCACCCCCTTGATCTTTGAGGCTATCAAAAAGTTGAGACCTTCATGGAGGGGAGAACTGGAAATCACAGAAGCAATCCAAACCTTACTCCAAGATGGTCATACTGTAGGTCACCAGTTCGTTGAAGGATGGTGGAAAGATACAGGGACTCCTGAGGATATCTTGGAGGCTAACAGGTTGGTTCTAGATGATTTAACCACAGACATAAAGGGCAAGGTCGAGGAAGAGGATTCGATTCAGGGCAGAGTTTCAGTTGGAGAGAACAGCGTCGTAAGAAGAGGTGCAACCGTCAGGGGTCCAGTGATAATAGGCAACAAAACCATCATAGAGGGTGGAGTATACCTAGGCCCCTTTACAAGCATAGGTAACAACGTAGCCATAAAGCGTGGCGAGATCGAGAACTCCATAATCATGGATCATTGCACAATCGATGTTGAAGAAAGGATCGTCGACAGCCTAATCGGCCCTCGTTCTCAAATATCATCAAACCCTAACAACAGACCAAAGGGAAGGCGATTCATCTTGGGCGAGACGTCATCGATAATGCTCTAGACTATTCAACACCCTGTGTCTCTCTGTCTGCGTGTCTCTCTCCGTCTCCCCCTCTCCCCATGACTCGAGCGAACTGATCACTGCACAAACGGTTGAAGTTTGACTAAGAGGGCATTAATACCAGCGGCAGGCCTAGGAACGAGACTCCTTTCGGCCACTAAAGAACAGCCGAAAGAGATGCTTCCCATCTTCTCCAATAATATAAATGGAGGCCTATCCCTAAAACCATTAGTCCAACTTGTCTTTGAACAGCTCTTCAACTTCGGCATAAGAGAATTCTGCATCATAGTAGGAAGAGGAAAGAGAGCCATAGAAGACCACTTCACCCCAGACCACAGCTACATAGAACGATTAAACAGCAGAGGAAAGAATCATCAAGCCTCAGACCTAGAATCCTTCTACCATAAAATTCAGGAATCAAGAATAATATGGATCAACCAACCAGAGCCCAAAGGCTTCGGAGACGCTGTCCACACAGCTCAAGGTTTCGTAAACACAGAGGACTTCTTAGTCCACGCTGGAGACACCTACATAATCTCAAACAGCAGAAACTCACTTCTAACCAGGTTGATTCATGAACACGAGCAAACACGAGCTGATGCAACAATCACTCTTCAACACGTTAACGATCCAAGACAATACGGCGTAGCCGACGTAACTTCATCACAAGAACTTGGACTCCTAGTTCAAAGTGTAGTAGAGAAACCTGATAAACCAACGAGCAATCTAGCCATCATGCCCCTCTACATCTTCAAACCCATCATCTTCAAAGCCTTAGCATCAACAAAACCAGGAAAAGGAGGAGAAATCCAACTAACAGACGCCATACAGAAACTCATAGAATGGGGACACAAAGTCCACGCCATCAAGCTAAGATCGGATGACCTCAGACTAGACATAGGGACACCAGAAACCTATTGGGAAGCACAGAAACTCTCCTACGAATACTATTCAAGAAAGAAGGTCCTGGCGTATGATAGGCACCTCAGTCCAAGAAGATCTTCAGGAAATTAGGTCCGAACTAGAATCAAGTTCGTTCGAAGACCAAAACTGCCTAGTTACAGGCGGTGCTGGCTTCCTAGGAAGCTGGCTGTGCGACATTTTCCTACTTGCCGGTGCGAAGGTATGCTGCATCGACAACCTATCCTCCGGATCACTAGAAAACATCAACCACCTCAAAAGGAACAAACATTTCACTATCCGAAGGGTCGACGTAACCAACCATAGCGAACCCAGAGAGAAATTTCATTACATACTACACCTAGCGAGCAGGGTCTCACCTGAAGACTACCAAGAACATCCCATTGAAACCCTTCTGACTAATTCTACAGGTACCAAAGACATGCTCGAACTGGCTCGAAAGAACGACTCCGTTCTACTCTACACCTCTTCCAGCGAAATCTACGGCAATTCAGAAATCATTCCAACACCTGAAACATACTACGGCTACGTCAATCCTATAGGATCAAGATCCTGCTACGACGAAGGCAAACGCTTCGGCGAAGCCCTCTGCATCGCTTACTACAAAACCTACGGACTAGACGTTAGAATCACTCGCATCTTCAACTCCTACGGACCAAGAATGAGAGCTGACGGAGCATACGCTCGAGCCATACCGAGATTCATCTCCCAGGGACTTGCCAGCCAAGACATTACCGTCTACGGCAACGGCTCCCAAACTCGCTCCTTCTGCTACGTCACAGACACCATAACCGCAATTGTAAAGACACTTCAAACCCTATCTATGAAAGGAGAAGTCGTCAACATAGGCAACCCAGAAGAAACAAGCATACTCACTCTCGCTCAGCAGATACTATCCCTTACAAAAAGCAATTCAAGAATAACCTTTCATCCACGTCCTCAAGATGATCCTCAAAGAAGATGCCCGGACATGTCAAGAGCAAAAAAGAAGTTGAAGTGGGAACCTAGGGTCACATTAGAACAGGGTTTGCAGAAGACGATATCTTGGTTCAGAGACTACTCCTAGACTCATCTTAGACCCGATGCTTTGACTTCCGCCTCAGTCATTGGCTTAGGATACGTAGGTCTAACCACAGCCGTATGCCTAGCCTCAAACGGAGTTAGGACTGTAGGAATCGACTTGGATACAGCCAAACTATCAGAAATTTCATTGGGAAGACCACCGTTCTACGAGCCGAAACTCAGAATAATTCTGAAGAAATCCCTGAAAGACCGTAGCCTGACTTTAACAGATGATGACGATGACGCCGTCAGCCAAACAGACCTCACCTTCATCACCGTCGGGACCCCGAGCACGAACAGCGGATCCGTTAACCTTGAACAAATAAGAAACGCAACAGCGTCGGTTTCACATGCAGTCAGGCGAAAGAGAGGTCAGCTAGTGGTCATCAAGAGCACCGTTGCACCAGGAACGACCAGAAACATCGTCAGACCCATCCTACAAAAACAAGGAAACAGCTTCAGCCTAGCAGTAAATCCCGAATTCCTACGCGAAGGAAGAGCAATCCAAGATACTCTTCATCCTCACGCGATCGTCATCGGGTCAGACGATGAAAAATCCGGAAACGCCTTAGAAAGCTTCTACAGAAAACTAAACCAGCACAAACTTCCGCCGATCACCAGAACCAACACTGTAAC
>JAHFOH010000162.1 GCA_023266955.1 Nitrososphaerota archaeon | reverse complement strand
CACGGATGACCCAAGGCATTTGCCTTATTCTTCACAGCGACCTCCGCTATCTGTTCTTCAGTGATATTGTGAACGTGCATGTACCGCTTCATCTCTAAGGCGAAGATCCACAGCAGATTCACTCCAAGGGGTCTTTCTAGAGTGTGGTCGAAGATGCTCCAGAAGGCGTACTGGGGGTGAGGGTGCATTGAAGACATCTTCTCCTCGCATACTGCTAGGCAAATGTCGAACAGCCCAGAAGCCACGTGCCACCATGCAGCTATGGGTGCAAAGACGCCTGTCCCGCCACCTACGTAGACTCTCATGTAGGGCTTTCTTGAACCGCCTGCACCATCTAGAAGATACTCGCCTTTCATATGGACTCCGTCGAACGCGTCAGGAGCGGATCCTAGAACCACGGCGTCTACATCATCAATCGTCAAACCTGCTGAATCAAGTGCCATCTTAGACGCTTCGAATGCAAGGTCTTTACCCGTCTCAAGTAACCTCCTCCTAAAGAGTGTCATTCCCGCACCTACGATGGCAACCTTTCTCTTGATCAACCGAATCACCTGGAACTCAAGATTGCAACAGCACCCGTTGCGGTTGGAGTTCCTCTCCAGCTCTGCACCAATGCCCTCTTTGCATTCTTGACCTGCCTTCCTTTTGCATTTCCTCTAAGTTGTTGAACTGCTTCCAAGACCTTTTGGAGACCGGTTGCCTCCAGCAGCTGACCGAAGCCAAGTGACCCTCCGGAGACATTTACAGGAAGTTGTCCATCCGGATCTGTGTACCCCACTTCAGTTAGGTGTCCTGAAGAGCCTTTCTGCACAAGCCTGAGACTTTCGATATGCTGAAGCTCCTTGTAAGAGTAGGTGTCGTCTATTTCCGCTAGGTCTACTTGTTTCGAAGGATTGTCGATTCCAGCCATCTTGTAAGCTCTATCTGAGGCGAGGCGAGCGTAAGTGGCCTTAGACCAGTCCCTAGCTTCAACCCATGAGGTCTCCGATGACCATCCCAAGCCCTCTATCCAAACTGGCTCGTCAGTTAGCGTCCTGGCCCTGTGAGCAGAGGCAAGAACGACCACGATTGAGCCATCAGCATGTTCGCTTACATCAAGGGTCTTTAGAGGATCAAACCTAACTTTCGATGAAAGGACGTCTTCTACGGTTAAACTATCAGGATAGACGGCGTTTGGATTTCTCTGGGCGTTTCTACGATTTTTCACGACGACCTGGGCGCAATCCTCTACGCTTGCCCCCGATTCTCTCAAGAAGACCTTCATCTCGAGACCTGCAAGTGCGAGAGGATGAAGCTCGAGAGGTCTTAGAAATATTGGGTCAAGCGCATACTCCTCTATCTGCGTCTTCGTCTCCACATCTGAAGACTTGCTATGCGCTTCAACAACTACTATGTCGGCCAAACCTGACTTAATCTGCATGTAAGCGGTGCTGATGCCGAATAGCCCGTCAGAGGCTACTGTGCAGAGAGGTCTTAGTGCTGCACCAAGTTGATCAGGCATGTACTCGTCTGAAATGCTATTTCCCTCCCAGAAGTCCTCCGTGCAACAGACGAAGCTTTGCACATCTTTTCGAGGATCAATCCGGGCATCTTCGTAAGCCATAGTCGCAGCCTCAAACATCATCTCCTTGAATGAGACCGAGGGGGTCGACGAACCGAAGCGTGAATGACCTATTGCTACTATGGCTACTTCACTAACCAAAATTCCCTCAACGCAATTAGCCCACGAATTCATATAAAACGTTGGATGATCGGGCCGACTTCAGATGTTGTCGCTGACATTTTCGAGTGGCTTTCCCTTTCATGTCAGTGAAGTCTTATATTGATTCTGAAGTTTGTTGGCTCAGGGTAATTTTTGCCGTTTGGCGATGGGGTTCCTTCACGCGAGACTTTTCCGCTGCTGCCTCCGGAAACCCCTTTGTTGATGTACCTAGTTCTTATCCCATTTTCGATAATTCTGCTATACGGTGTTTATAGAAGAGTAAAGCCGTATGGTCTTCGAAACATTCTTCGGGAATTCTCCGCAGCTCCGCGGCGCCGAATCAGCCAACTCGTAACCTATGCCCTGCTCCAGTCGAAGGTGGCAGGGAGGGAATATGGTCCTATCATGCATACTGCGATCTATGTAGGAACTTTCATTTTGTTCATAGGCACTTCGCTAGTGTTCATTGATTACGATCTCCTTCGATTTCTGAACCTAGCAATACTGAAGGGGACCTTCTATCAGCTGTTTGAGGTATCTCTCGATACATTTGGTATAATCTTCTTAATGGGTCTGGCCTTGGCGCTCTTCAGAAGGAGAGTCAACAAGCCGAGTTACGTTGAGAATAAGCGTGAGTACTTTCTCGTTATTTTCGGACTCCTCTTCCTAGGTTTCTCAGGCTACTTTCTTGAGGCCATTCGTCTCGTTCTCCGACCAGTCCCGTACGCAAGCTGGTCTTACGTTGGCTCTGCTCTTTCGGGTCTGCTGATCAGTTTCCCTTCAAATGCTCTCCGGGCTACTTATCTCGTAATATGGTGGTCTCACGCATTGATCACTTTCGGCTTAGTTGGTGCGATTCCTTACACAAATCTTGGGCACATTTTCGTATCCTCTCTTAATGTCATGATCGCTCCACCAAAACCTCAAGGTGCTATGCCTGCTCCATTCAATCTAAAGCAGCTGACTGAGTCTGGCAACTTTGACGTGCGCGTTGGAATCGAGACCGTTGGCGACCTAAACTGGAAACAAAGGCTTGCTCTTGACGCATGCACTAACTCCGGCAGATGCGAGGCTGAGTGCCCAGCAACCGCCGCTGGGACTCCGTTATCACCTAGACTTATCGTCCAAAAGTTGAGGGGTCAGCTATACACATCCGATGGCGGAAGTATGAGTATCATTCCTGACGTAATTTCCGAAGCCGAAATTTTGGCCTGCACCTTTTGTGGTGCTTGTGTCCAAGCGTGCCCTGTTCTCACGAGCCCCCTAGAATACATCGCCGAACTCAAAAGAACAATGGTTGGAAAAGGCTCGCTGGATAAGAAGCAGAGCGACCTACTAACTAATCTAGCGCAGGCCTACAACCCTTACGGCTTCCCCCAACGTGATAGAGACGCATATGGACGACAACTTCAGATCCCTACCCTAGGTGGGAACCGTCAAGTAGAGTATCTATACTGGATTGGCTGTGCGGGCTACTTCGATCCGAGGGTGAGGAAGGTTGTAGAAGCTATGGTGAAGATTCTGAAGGCTGCTGATGTTAGCTTCGCAATTTTAGGGTCTGAGGAGAAATGCAATGGCGATCCAGCCCGACGGCTGGGTGAGGAGGGGAGATTTCAGGAACTTGCCCTCCAGAACATCGACACTTTGAACAAATATGGCGTGAGGAAGATAATCGTGCATTGCCCCCACTGCTACAACACACTCAAGAATGAGTACCGACAATTCGGAGGCGAGTACGAAATCATTCACCATTCGATGTTGATCAACGACCTCGTGACGCAAGGGAAGTTAGTCCTAGCGCAGGAGTTGCGTGCAAAGATCACACTTCACGATTCTTGTTACGTGGGCAGGTTTAACGGAATTTATGAAGCTCCCCGTGAGGCACTGGTACAGATACGGGGAGTTGAACTGAAAGAGATGCCGAGGAGTAGGGAGAAAAGCTTCTGCTGTGGTGGCGGAGGAGCGAATTATTGGTACAACGTTCCACAAGAAGAGAAGATCAATGTGATACGGACGAAAGAAGCTTTCAAAACG
>JAHFOH010000161.1 GCA_023266955.1 Nitrososphaerota archaeon | reverse complement strand
ATGCTCTTCCAGAAGCCGTAATGTGGGTATGCCTGTATTTCTCCGTAGGTAACTAGTTTGGGGAAGGTTTCTTGTTCTATGTCTCCTGTTTCTGGGAGGTAGTTGATGATCCTCTTTGGATTGATGATGTAGTATCCTCCGTTGATCCATACGTCTTTGAATTCAGGCTTCTCTTCAAATTTTCTTACTGTTCTGAGTTTGTCGATTTCTATGACTCCGTAAGGTGACTTGTATGGTACTATCAATATTGTGACTATGGGATGGGTGGTGTTGTGCCAGTCTATCATTGTTTTCAGGTTGAATTCTGTCATGACGTCGCCGTTTGAGACTATGATGTCTTCATCTTGGGACGTGAGGTTGAAGTCTCTGATGACTTTCTTTAAACTTCCTGCTGTTCCTAATGCTTCGTCTTCAACGCAGTATGCTATTTTGAGATTGTTGTAGTGGTCGCCGAATTGCGCGTTGATTTTGTCCCATTTGTAGCCGCAGGCGAAGATCACCTTGTTTACGCCTTGTTTCTCTAGGGTCTGTAACTGGTATTCCACTATCGGTGTGCCCTTGATGGGTACCATAGCCTTGGGTTTGTCGTCTGTTAGGGGTCTCAGCCTGAGTCCTGGACCACCAGCCAGGATGACGGCTTGCACGTCACTCTCGTAAGCCATCTATGATTCGTAAGTTAAATGTTCGTTTTTGCATGTGTGTGACGGATGACCCCGGGGGGTTCAAATATGAATGGAGCTAGTTTTAGGCTCTGATTAGCCGGTTTGCGTTCGAAACGGTGTGTTTTTTAGTTAAATGTTCGTTTTCCGTGAAAAACCGGACCCTGTGGTTGCAGTAGTCGGCGTCATAGGGGTTGCGTCAGCAGGAACTTGCGATTCCTAGGTTTCAAGCAAGGCAGCAAGACTTTGAAAGGAACCCTTGATTGAGCTTGCAGATGCGCTGGTTGGCAGTAAGATAACTAAGAAGGCGATGAATACGGCTGCCATGATAACGAGCAGGATTAGGACGAGGATCAGCTGACTCATGGCGTGCGTTGAGGAACTACTTTGTGTCTCCATCTCTAGATAGTCTCCTTATGAGCTGGCTTCAGTTGCGTGACATCGAAGATAAACCTTCACCTAACCGACGATGTTGGTAACGAGGCTTTGTTTCCTCAGTGTGGGTGGCAGGGGGTTGGAGGCTATTGGTTACAATGATTGGAAGATTGGGAGAACTACGGCGTCTGCGGTGAGTATGGCGGCGACTGCAATTATAACTCCGACTGTTAGTCGTATCGTGTTTTGGCTTGTGAAATCTATTGCTTTAGCGGCTAGGAAGGATACGGCGGCTGCTGCTTCAATGATTAGGAGTTTTGTGACGTCTAGGAAGAGGGGTGGAAATGTTGTGAAACCTGTCAGGAAACCTGCTTGCTCCCCTGTAGTTACTACACCAGTGAATTGTTTCATCATGAATTGGAGTAAGGCTATGGTTATGGCGAGGCCGACTGGGGTGATGTAGGCTAGGGCTTCATAAATCCTCATGTGAGACCTAGTTTCCTTTTTGACTATGACGATTCTTTGAGTGAAGTCGGTTATTGATTCTAGTAACTCAGGCGTCCCTCCCCCTGTTTCGACGATTTCTCCGATTGTAAAGAAGACTATTCTGGTTAGCCAAGACCTTGTCTTGACTAAAACCTCTTTCATTCTGCTGCCGATATCCAACTGTCTGGAGATATCCAATAGAATTCTATCGAAAATTGGGTTGTAGCTTCTCTCTCGTGCAAGCCTCTGCACGGCCTTTGTTATGTCATACCCGATTTTCTTGTACTCTGTTATATCCCGAAGAAATTGAGGTAATGCTTCTTCCGATTTTCTTACTTCTTGAACTTGGAAGATGGTTGACCAACCGTAGAGTGTTGCGGATGCCCCTATGCCGACAGCGAAGACGACCCAAATAGGCTGGTCTAAAAGGTAGAGAGCCACTACTGCAGCTGCGCCACCTGCTAGGGCAAGCCTTCGGCTCCCGACAATTATATCGTAGTTTCTGGGCTGAGCTTTATTGATTGCCAAGTATGCTGCCACTGTGAAAATCGGCACAGCTACGGCCACAGTCAGTCCCAAGACGTCAACGGTTCCCTGAGGATAGACGAAGATTATTGATACTATCAAGAGTGGTAGAGCGAAGAAGATAGCGATTATCGTCTCACCAATGTCACTACTCGAATCTGCATAACTCTTCCACTTGAACTCGGTCCAATTTAGAAATTGCTTGGTCTTGTCGTCTAAGTATCGAGCTACATCACCGCCACTCTTGAGAACCGATGTGTAGCCTTGGAGGTAAGTCTTGAATCTGTCACTCTGATGTTGACGGGCTCTTTCCTCTATAGCCCCCGTCTGCGTCTTACCGAAGAAGAGATTCTCCCGCCTTACTAGCAGGCCTTCGAATTCAATCCATCTTAAGATCCTGTTGCCTATGATTTTATCAAAGGCATGATAAAGTGTCAAACCTGCTGATTGCATAACAGCTGCAAACATGCCGAAGTAGGGCAGCTCATCTTCGACGCCTCTAACCGTGTCCCCCAATCTTGAGCCTACTACCAACCTTGGAGCGAAAAGGATGATGACGGGTGCTAGGTTCAGTAGGAACAATAGGGGCTCGTTGAAGAGGAAGAAAAGGATCAGGGAGGAGGTGACTGAAATAATTGCTGAAATCAGTGAGTAGAGGACGAATTTGCTCACATAGAGTACGGGGCTCGTGACGACGCCGGCCGCGACCATGCTGTCAGATACTGTATTCGACAGTGATTGAACCATTAACCTTGATGGCCACCCTCTCAAGATAGACCGGCGAAGCGAGAAACCGGAGAGTGCGATGCCTTTCAAGGTCCCAACTCTGCGCCTCGATAGGGACAGTGTGTAATTTGCTATGTCTAAGGCAGTAGCCATCAGGATGCCTATGCCGGTGCTCAGTGTTAGAACGGGTATCAGTCTCAGATTAGCGGTAGCAGTATTACCACTGAAAGCCGGATTCCTCCCTAAGTAAATGCTCAGGAGGATGAGAATAAGTCCTGCGATGATTGCGATCGGAAGGAGGAGTTTGCGGAGATTCAATTTTACTCGCGAGTCGGGCTGTCGCCGCCGTTCATTCTGTAGAAGGAGAACAGTCTGGAAGCAACGTCTCTGTAGTTGTAGGCGCCTTCGCCCTGCATCTTTTGAAGTAGATCAGCTCTGATTTGCAGTTGATGAACCAAATCATCTGGAGTCCAGCCTCTAAGTAGTCTGACCATGTCTAACCGCGTGCTCCTTCGGAGTACCTCCCTCGGATCGTCAGGAGTAATAGAGTCAGTGCGTGCATCCCATTCGAAGAGGGGTTTGAGTTTGAAAGGTGAGGTTGTTGTGTATTCTGGAATGAGTTCTACGCTTGCAATCGCTCTCCTAACCTGCGTACCCTCTTTGGTCGAAACTCTTGCCATCTGGAGGAAGCCTGAGATTAGTAGCAGGAAGCTTTCTCCAACATTTAGCGGCGGGGATCTCATGCGCACGAGAGCTGCCTGAGGTGATTCAGCGTGGAGGGTCGTTAAGGCTCCGTGACCGACAGCTGCGGCCTGCACCAGTGACTGCATCTCTTCTCCTCTGACCTCTCCTAAGACGAGGTAGTCGGGCCTATACCTAAGGGACATTTTGACCAAGTCGAATAGAGCTATTTCTCTTGCTCCTAATGTGTAGGCGGATCTGGTTATGAACCTTATCCAATTTTGATGAACTACTCTA
>JAHFOH010000036.1 GCA_023266955.1 Nitrososphaerota archaeon | reverse complement strand
GCACTTTTCTAATCCCTCTTTAGGGGCCGGATCATGGTTTAACCACTTGACATACGTGTAATGGACACTAGCTGAGTCGATCCAAGCGCTAGGGATAGGCTTCTCGGCGAGAGTAAGGACGGATCTTATGCCCTGGCCGGTGAGCCAATGCACTTCTTTGAGCGATGAAGGTCTTCCTGACCCTGCAAGATTCTCATCTATCCATGAGAAGTTCGTTGGTCTTCTCAATGCCAGTCCGAAGAGCCTTCTGAGGATATTTCCAGCCCGACTCAAGTTGAACCTTTAATGTGAATTATTCCACTCCGGTGCCCTTCCATGCAATTGGAGGCGCTGCCTGAATCCCAGCGACCTCAGCCAGAATCGTTCTGATAGCTCTGAGGATTTCGGAGAAATTAGGGTGCGTGTAATCTTCAATGTTCCCTCGGTCAGCAAGCACTGGTATCCTAGGGTCAAACGGTACCGAGCCAAGAAAAGGAACCTTCATAGCGGTGGCATTGTCCCGAGTTTTCGATTTTCCATAGAGCTCTATTCTCTCTTGGCAGTGTGGACACTCTAGATAGCTCATATTTTCAATGAGACCAAGGATTGGAATACTCATTGTTCGTGCCATATTGATGGCTTTGTTCACTATGAGGAGCGCAAGGTCCTGTGGGGTGGACACTACAATAAGGCCGTCTAGGGGTATGGACTGAAATACCGTCAATGGAGCATCACTTGTACCTGGAGGCAGGTCAACGAGGAGGAAATGGATATCCCCCCAGTCAACTTCTCCATAGAGTTGGCGAATGACACTGTTTATGATGGGTCCCCTCCAGATTGTAGCAGCCCCCGGATCAGCCATTACTAAATTCATAGACATCACCTTGATTCCTGATTGAGTCGCGACTGGAACTATCCCCTTCTCTCCCGTCATCGGCCTCGAAGACAATCCGAAGATCTTGGCTATGCTTGGGCCAGTAATGTCAGCATCGAGCACACCCACTTCATAGCCCTGCCTCCGCAACTCGGACGCCAGAACACCCGTTACAAAGGATTTGCCCACTCCACCTTTTCCAGAAGCGATGGCGATTATGGTTCGAATTCCTGCTTTTCCTAACCTGTTAATCCCTGGCCCTACACTTGTAGGGGCTGTTTCCGGTTTCTTTGCCTCTCTCATATTCCTAAGTTTCTGGGAGAGGGCTGAGAGCTCTTCCCTACTCATAGAAGTCGTTTCGACCTGAATGGCGCCGATGGATGGAATCTTCCCCAACATTTTTTGGATGTCGTCCTTTATGGTGTGTGCGAGAGGACAACCAGGCACTGTTAGCGCCACTGTCACTGAGACATTGGATCCGTCCACGGAAACGTTCTTGACCATATCTAGGTCAACAATATTCATCCCTATTTCGGGATCAAACACTTCCTTGAGCGCCTGGATCACTCCGTTCTTATCTACCATAGATTTCACATCCAAAGCGGATAACTGGAAACTGAGAACGATGTTTTCTGTCCTAGACCCACTGCGGTTCCTGTAAGGCTCGCTGTTGTTTGAGCCATATAAACCTATGACATATGTAATAACCTACGCCTAACCTTTTTAGAGAATCCGGAGTAGAACCGCCAGTTCGATATGTCTGAGCCCTTCTCAAAACAGCTGTTGGCTGAAGCCTTCGGAACCTTCCTCCTCGTATTCTTAGGCCCAACCACTGTGACCGCTGTGAGTATGCTTGGCGGAAGAGGTCCAGCTGGGATCATCGCAATAGCCTTTGCTCACGGTCTGGCACTCTGGGCCGCAATAGTGACAACCTCACATGTGTCGGGCACGCACATCAATCCTGCAGTAACTATCGCCTCCTGGGCTACGAGAAGATTCCCGTCCTCGAAAGTGCTTCAGTACATTATAGTACAACTACTTGCTGCAGCGTTGGCCGGGTTTGTGCAGCTTCTAATATTCGGTGAGGATGTAGGTAAGATTTCTAACCTGGGTACCACTCTTCCGAATCCTGGGCTATTGAATCCAGACTTATCGGCGCTTGGAGCGGAAATCGTGGGAACGGCAATATTAGTTTTCACAATCTTCGGCGCAACTAGCAAAGGAGCGCCCCAAGGTTGGGCAGCTGCAACAATAGGACTCATCCTCTCAGGAATTATTCTTGCTCTAGGTGTGGTTTCCGGAGCCTCCCTAAATCCAGCTAGAACTTTTGGTCCTTCCTTAGCTTCTCTGACCTTCAATGCTTCGATCTTCAACACTTTCTGGATATACGCAGTTGGTCCCATCATGGGCGGGCTGATAGGCGGATTCTTGTACGATACGCTGAAGGCTAAGTCCGAAGATCAATAGGGCAGCCTGCAATTCGTTAGTCGAATGAGGTCGACAATCCAAAATGACAGCAGAGAGAGAGATTGCAGTGCTCCGAGAAATCCGGGAGATCATAGAAGAAGAGTCGAGGGAGGAAGCCCTTCAGAAAATCGCAGATATGCTTCGCAGAAGGTTTAGACACTACGCGTGGGTTGGTTTCTATTGGTTGCGGGGTGACGAGCCAGTGTTGAGGGCTTACTAAGGGGACGCCGAAACCACTCACAAGACCATTCTGCTTGGTAAGGGCATTTGTGGAGCAGCTGCTAAAAGCGGCGAGACCATAGTCGTCCCTGACGTCAGTAAGGATTCAAGGTACCTGATGTGTTTCCTGGAGACAAAGTCTGAGATCGTTGTGCCAATCAAATACGCGGCCAAAGTGCTAGGAGAGATAGATATTGACAGCAACCATCTTGAGGCGTTTACACAAGAAGACAAGCTTCTCCTAGAATCGCTGGCTGCAGTCTTAGCCGAAGAACTGTCAAAGCCTTGAATATGACGTGGGTTATAATCCTTTTATATCCGCCATCGAGTTGGGCACTGAGCAATACCCTAATGCAGACACCGTATGATATCGCGGTTAAGTCTGTAATCCCAGCTCTCAGAGGGATGATTGCTAAAGAGTTGGTACGGCACAACTATACCCAAGTGCAGATTGCAGAAATGCTGGACGTGACGCAACCAGCGGTCTCGAAATACCTCTCTTCCAAGCGGGGGACTGCTATCCATTTTGACGGGCGGGAGGATGTTGTAGGCTCCGTCAGGAAACTTTCGAAGCAACTTGCTGAGAAGAAGGTTTCATCCTTTGATCTGATGAGACAAATCACTGAAATGTGCAACTATGTGCTTCAGAAAGGCTATGTATGCGAATTACACTTCTACCATGAGCCAGAACTAAGAGATCAAAATTGTACTATCTGTATGCAACTGATGAGTTGATCATCCAGGACGGAATGCTCTGAACTCTCGAATCACCCAATCAGCTAGACCATTACCCTCACGCTCAGGCGGACAAGTGATTGGGTTGACTATCCCGCCTAACTTACACTGTGGCTCAAATTCGCAAGTAGTGCAGGGAATAGTTTCGATGGAGCGCACGACCGCAGGATATGTGACTGGAATAAGCTTGTAAGTCCATCTCCCACCATCCACAACTTTTTCTCTTCTGATGAGCCCCCTCTTCTCCAATCCAGTGACCAAACGAGATCCGTCTCTGCTTGAGAGACCTAACATCTTCCAGACCATGTTCTGAGTCAGCCCCTCTGTTTGGCTTCCCACGATTAGTTCGTAGGCCCTTACAGCTAAGGCGCTTACATCTTCGATTTTTTCTGCTGTCATCTTCCTACTAGTCATGAAATCGGTTCTCTTCTCGTGTTCTCAGTAATCATGCTCATTCTCGCTTTTTAACTTTTTAAGGAAAAAAGCAATATGAGTCGCGCTATTGGGAATCTTCTTGCGAGAATGTTCACGTTCCTAGTTCCGACAAAGATCATTTTTGGACTAAACTCGGTATCGAAGATTAGAGAAGAGTTAGACAGGATCGGCGCACGAAAAGTGTTTATCGTAACTGATGCTGTCGTGGAGAAGGCAGGTCTAGTAGACGAAGTTAAGGCTGAATTGCCATCAGGCCTTGATATCGACACTTACAATCGGGTTGAGCCTGAACCACGATTAGAGATTGCGGAGGATCTTGCGACAGCAGTGCGGTCGATTCGACCCGACCTAATCTTGGGGATAGGAGGCGGAAGTGTGCTAGACTTAGCTAAGATTGCCGCCGTCATGATTACCAATGAAGGATCAGTTTCCGATTACTGCAAAAGCATCTTGAACATTGAGACTTTCAGATCGAAGGGCCAGTCGACCATCCTAATTCCAACAACCGCTGGGACCGGTTCAGAAGTTTCTAACACATCGATGCTGGTGGTAGGTGGCATGAAGATCTTCTTGCGTAGCCGATTCTTATTTCCTGAATTAGCCATTGTAGACCCCAAGATGTCACTGACCATGCCACAGAAGGTTACGGCGGCAACAGGACTCGATGCACTGTCGCATGCGATAGAAGGCTTGATGTCTAGCAATTCTAGTGCCCTGACCGATGCTTTGGCACTGAAGTCAGTGGAATTGATTTCCCAAAACTTGATCAAAGCGTACCGCGACGGACGGGACATCGACGCAAGAACTGCAATGAGTTTGGCCGCAATGATGGCTGGTATGGTATTGAATGCTGGGATGGTTTACGGACACTCTGTTGCCTACACAATAGCAACTAGGTACAAACTAGCCCATGGCGTTTCCTGCGCAATTCCTCTTTCATATGTCATGGCTTACAACCTTTCGACATGTGTAGACAAATTGCAAAAAGTAGCTATAGCAATGGGAGAGAATGTTAGCGGTCTGAACCCGGAGGAGGCGGCTCGGAAATCAGTTGAAGCAGTACAGAGATTTGTGCACGAACTCGGGGTCCCTACAAATCTTACGAGCATCGGAGTTCCCAGAGAAATTCTACCTGTGCTTGCCAGCGAATGCCTTGAAAAGTATCATCGGCCAAACAATCCAAGGGTAATGTCAATTGACGACGCTGTCGCACTCTACAATAGAATCTGGGAGGGAAGACCGTTTGGTTAGTCAGGGCGGGTATTTCCATAGCTTCTGGTTTCCAGAGATGTCCTTGTGTATCGACTTGGTCTCAAGATAGTGTTCCAACCCCTCCAAGCCCAGTTCCCGACCGAAACCGCTTTGTTTGAAGCCCCCGAAAGGAACTTCGGGTCTTGCAATTGGGGGAGAGTTAATCCAAATGGTTCCGGCTTCAAGCCTCTCAGCAGCCATCCTTGCCTTGGCGATATCCTTCGTCCATATTGACGATCCTAGACCGTAGACTGTGTCATTTGCCATCTCGATTGCCTCCTCCAAGTCATCCACTGTGAAAACGGGAAGAGCGGGTCCGAAGCACTCCTCTCGAACGATTCTAGATGAATAGTCAACATGAGTGAGGACGGTTGGCATGTAGAAAAAGCCGCTCTCAAATTCACGACCCCTTGGTCGATCGCCTCCAGTCATGATTTGTGCACCCTTTTCGACAGCGTCTTGAACCATTTCCTCCACAATCTTCCTTTGCGCACCATTGTTCAAAGGGCCCATCATTACTCCCGGTTCAAGCCCATTTCCCACTCGTATCTCTCGCACTCCTGCTAGGAATTTCTCAAGGAACTCGGCCGCAATTTTCCTGAAGAGGAAAAGCCTCTTGACAGACGTGCAGGACTGCCCACAGTTTCGAAATCTTCCCCACAGAGCACCCTCAACTGCCAGATCAAGTTCTGCATCATCACAGACTATCATTGGATCACTCCCTCCAAGTTCCAGTGTGATGCGCTTAATCTGGGAGGATGCAGCGCGCATTATTTCGCGACCAGTCGCAGTCTCTCCAGTAAACGCAATCTTTCTGACATCCGGATTCTCAAGGAGCTCACTACCTACCACACTCCCGGGACCAGAAACAATGTTCACGACACCAGCTGGAACTCCCGCCTTATTGGCAAGTTCACCCATCTTAAGGTCGGTAAGAGGAGTGTTCGTAGAGGGCTTTACTACTAACGTATTGCCGGCAGCAAGCGCAGGAGCAAGTTTCCAACCTAACAAAGAAATTGGAAAGTTCCACGGGATAATGGCGCCAACTACCCCGACTGGAACTTTCACTATGTCCGCGTGTACTTTTCCAGGCGTGATTACTAGGGAGGTGCCATGAAGTTTTGTTGCAAGGCCTGCGTAGTAGTCGCACGTATTCGCGAAACTCTCAATTTCAAGTATCGACTCCCTGAGAGGTTTTCCTTGTTCCTGAGTAAGAAGCCTCCCCAAAGCCTCCTTGCTCTCTCTTACCACCTCAGCAAGCCCGTACAAGATACGGGCCCGCTCTGCAGACGCAGTTAGCGACCACTTCTTGAAAGCATCTTTGGCGGCATCAATAGCCTTTTTCGCGTCGTCTCTCGCGCCCTTGGCCGCATAATCAACCACTTCCCCAGTAGCGGGGTTCGCGACAGGAAAGGTCTCTCTGGAAGCTGAATCTACCCATTCTCCCGAGATGAATAGTTTCATCTGCTGCGTTCTGTGGCTACCCTTGGTTATTCGATAAAAGGGTTGCTTGCTTACATTAAATAATCGCGCCTCGAACAGAGAGCTACAACCGACTGATAATGAGCAAATGCGTCTTCTGCAGGATAGCAGAAAAGGAAGATAACGCGGTGGTCGTGTATGACGATTCATCATTTCTCGCATTCATGGATAAGTATCCTGCAAATCCGGGACATGTGCTTCTTATTCCTAAGAAGCACTATAGGGGAATAACAACAATGCCGGTAGATGAGGTAGGGAGACTATATTCGATTGCTGCAATCCTTGCGAGGGCCGTGAAGCGAGCCATAGGCGCTGACGGAGTGAATTTAGGTCAATCCGACGGGAGGGCAGCATCCCAAGAAATCTTCCACGCCCATGTTCATGTGCTACCAAGGTTCTCAGGCGATGCGCCGGCCGGCCGCTGGCCTCGTAGAAAGGAAATCGCGGAAGGCGAACTCCGGAGAATGGGCGAACTAATTCGAAGAGAGGTACAGAATCTGCCGAAACGCCTTAAATAGGACTCGTGCAACAAGAGTCATTAGCCATGGTGGAAAAGGCGGAGATTCTCAAAGAATTATCTCAAGTAGTGGATCCAGAGGTTGGAGTGCCTATCACAGAGATGAATCTCGTGGACGATATTCAAATTCAAGACGGCGAAATTTCAGTTGCCTTTCATCTGACGGCGCAGTTCTGTCCACCGATGTTTGCTCTCGCCATCGCCCAAGACATTAAGAGAAGGGTATCGAATCTTCCAGGAGTTCAGAAAGTTCGTGTCACGATGACAAATCACTTTATGGCCGAAGAAGTAAACAAAAGGGTAAACGTAGACTAGAACCGTCTACAAACTTTTTCATTTTCGGGTTATTGAGTTACGTTACTCCTCTACTGTGCACCACTTGCCGTTGCCTTCGAAAAAGGTGAGCTTGGAAACTGGCAGTTGTTTCTTCAACTCTGCAAATACCCATGATGAGATATTCTCTGATGTGGGAAATGAGAATCTGTCGTTAAGATCCTTATGATCTAGCATCGTGAGCACACTCTTGCAGCGATCCTTCATTTCCTGAAAATCCATAATCATGTTTTCTTGATAACCGTCTCCCGCCTTTACATCGCCCGTAATCTCAACCAGGATACGTGCTGTGTGTCCATGCCTCTGTCCACAAGTGGGGTGACCAAGAAGCATATGGGAGTAGTCTATGTAAAACTCCATTCCAAGTTTCGTCTTCAAATCTCTATACCTCCCTTTCGATCTCACAGACAGCAGTATGCTTGTGGATTGATTCGTAAGACCTAACCCTGATGCGCGTCTCACCATGCAGACCTTTGCCTTTTAGTAGATGATAGCAGTCTCTTGCGACGTCTTCGACAAACTTGGGGTTCGCATACATTTTGTCAATCAACGATACCTCATCCTCAGTTTTGAGCAGGGAATACGTGGGTGCGCTGAACGATTGTTCTCCGATGGCGATAAGATCCTCGTGCGAGACATCAGCATCAAAGTCAGTCAGGAGTTCTAACTGTATCTCTGCTCGCTGTGTGTGAGCCCGGCCATGGGAAACCTCCAGACTATGGGGACAGAGCGTGTTGCCAACCACTTTCACCGTCAAGAGCTTTTTCACTGATTTTTGATTCTGCAGGACCATGGTAGATACTTCAAAGTTCTCGAATGAAGTCCTAGCCGTGCTTGGAGTCTTTTTTTGCATCACTAGGCTGTTCTCAATGTTGACTTCCCCTCGCGTGAACGGATGTGAACCATTAAGCCGACGGAGAATGCGCTGGCTTAACTCTTCAAATGATCTGCAGTCATCGTGGCCGATCGCGTCATAGACTGCTTCTACTAGTCTTGACATGTGCACACCCCTGTGTTTTTCGTCAAGCTGAATCTTCACGTCTACGGTAGCCATCACTTCCCGTTTTGACCCGTCCCTACGGAGGGTTACGGGCACCTTTAGACCCTCTATCCCGACCCGATCCAGAACTAGAGATACGGATGGCAATCTGTCTTGAGTATCCCTGCTAACCGAAACTTGCCTTCGCAAAGAAATCTCCGAAAGCCAGCGCCAGATGTTATATAAATTAAGGATTATCCTACAAGGTGGCGAAGAACTAGACTGCCAATGAATCCACCATCATCGCTATGAATATGAACGCGAGATAGGGGCTTGAGAATTTGAAAACAAGCCAGGCTTTACTCTTATCGGGCTTGGCGATAAGCCAGAAGTTCAACGCAAGCATAACCGCCCCAAATGAGGCGGCCGAGATCAGGTATACTATTCCAAAGCTCTTAACAACTTGAGGGAGAAGCGTGAATGCAACCAGAAGTACGGATGTTGATCCGATGCACCTTACAGCAACCTTCTCGCTGACGACGACTGGGAGCATAGGAATCTTTGCTCGAGCATAGTCCTCCCTTACTCTCAGTGCCAAACTCCAGATATGTGTGGGAATCCATAGCACAACAAGTATACCAAGGACAAGGCCTAAGATCCAAGGTTTCCCAGTCGTGGCAACCGAGAAGAAGCCGATCGCCGCCGGCACACCCCCAGAAAAGCCACCCAAGATGATGTTTACTGGATTCCTTCTCTTGAGGATCTTGCTGTAGATTATCACATTGTCAAAGATTCCGAGAATCATAAGGAGCAGGATTAGAGGTGAGATGATGTAGGACAAGACAAAGGAGAGGAAGATCAGAAGGATTCCGTAGAGGAGTGCCTTCTCCGCAGGGTAGATCCTCCTGGAAGGGATGGGTCTTAGTTTGGTCCTATTCATCACGGCATCAATATCCCTGTCAAAGTAGCCGGTAAGGACATTGGCACCCGCTGAGCCTAGCGTGACGGCGCCGATAACAAGGAACAATGTAGAGAAGGACGAGTTTCGTCCTGCCGCTATCACTACGCCCCCCAGGGCTGTGAGGACCAACAAACCGACGATCGGAGGTTTCGTTACTTCATAATAGTTCAATATTGTCTGCCGAAGCGTCAATTGTCTTCGCCTACGATTTGTTTCGTTTCATATACTTTCCGAGGGGGAAAGCTTTATTTCACGAAATTCATTCCTGCACTAGTACGGATGAGCGAGGAAGTCTTCCATAAGATCTCTGAGCTATTATCGCAGGGCAAAAGGCTGGCTTTAGCATCCATAATCGAGGCTCAGGGATCGGCACCTCGTGGCACAAGCGCGAAGTTGATCATCACCGAGGACGGCGCAACCCATGGCACTATCGGTGGGGGCTGTGCAGAGTCTTACGTAGTTCAGCAAGCTAGGAAGGTGATGAGTGACGGTCAGCTACGGATTTTCGAATTGGACCTCGGGGATGACAGCTGGAGCGGCATTGGCATGGCCTGCGGTGGGGTGATTAAGGTAAGCTTAGAACTTGTTCAGCCGAAACCTCGTCTAATTATATTGGGTGCCGGGCATGTTGCTCGGGCGATCGCGAACCTGGCGCACCTCACAAACTTCAAGGTAGCTGTGGTTGACTCCTTTGCGGAAAAGGAGAAATTTCCTGAGGCGGACGAAGTGATACAAGAGGAAGTTAGCAAGGGCGTCTCCAAGCTCACCATAACGTCGAACGACTACATCGTCGTAGTGACCAGACACCATCAGGATGAGAGGGCGCTTAGGGTAGTGATTGATTCTCCCGCACCTTACATCGGGATGATAGGAAGTAAGAATAGGGTAAGGCTAGTTTATGATACTTTGATGGAAGAGGGCGTGCCAGCTGATAAGTTGCTCAAAGTGCATGCTCCGGTAGGACTAGACATAGGGGCAGAGACACCCGAGGAAATCGCGGTCAGTGTGCTCGGAGAGATCATCAAGGTTAGGAAAGGAGGCAGGGGGAAGTCAATGGCCTTGAAGAGCATGGCACCCGTACTTCCCGAGAAGGTTGAATAGCCTGGACAGGGGCTAGCTTTCACACTACACGCATATCCGCTCCGTAGGTCAACCGACATTCACCGACGTACTCCGGGTCTGGTGGGCACCACTTGTAGGCGAGCACCACTAATTGCTCTTGACTCAGCACGTGTATTCGCTCTTGGGCAATCAGTCTATAATGCCCTCTCCTTGGTAAGTTATTGAAGTTGCTCAGTCTCATCGTTCTTGCCGCAGGGCTCTCCACTCGATTCGGTAGAAACAAGCTGCTTGATCTAATCTCAGGTGTACCAATGATAAGAAGGGTCGTGAAAGGTGCCCTGGACTCACCGGTCGATGAGGTGGTAGTTGTAGTAGGTCATCAGTCTGAAATGATTCGTCAAGCGTTGAAAGGGCTTGCGTGTCTATCCGTTTTTAATGAGAAGTATTTCGAGGGCCAAAGCTCATCGGTCAAAGCGGGGGTGCGGGCGGTAAAGGAACGTGCAGAGGCGGTTCTCGTGCTTCCGGGGGACATCGCCTATGTGACTCCTGACCCAATAAACTCAGTTATCATGGAATATAGGAAGCACGGAGGGCCCATCGTCGTTGCATCCCACGATGGTCGCATTGGGCACCCGATTTTGATTGATCAAAGTCTCTTCGATGAAATCATGGAGATAAATGAGAGGACTTCAGGACT
>JAHFOH010000160.1 GCA_023266955.1 Nitrososphaerota archaeon | reverse complement strand
TGGCCGTTGGAAAGAAGGAACTGGCTGGACATATCAGGGAGGACATGGAATACCCAGCAACAAAACGAGCTATACTAGAAGCGTGCAATAAAATGGAACATGTCCCAAAGGCAGATAGAGACTGGGTCGCTAAGAATCTTCCAGATCGAACATTCAAAAACGCTGACGAAGTAATTAAGGCACTCAAACTGTAAACGGGAAAATACAATCTTCCTCTACGCAGATACTCCCTTCACGCAATTGGGGCCGTCGCTCGCCCCAACATGACGAGAGACCCCTAATTTTTTGTGCCACTTATCCGGAAAACCTACTGATACGGAACGAACAGTCGGAATGCGGACACCAACTTTAGAGCCATCTCAAGTTTCAAGCTTTATTTGCAGTCATGAGGCGAAGCTGCAAACGGGGCCGGTCGTCTAGCCTGGTTTAGGACGCCGCTCTCACACAGCGGAGGTCGGTGGTTCGAATCCGCCCCGGCCCACCAACGCATTGAGTTTCGCTCCGTTGAGCAAAAAGAGAGAAGAAACAGACCTTGAGAGCTAAACCCCTATTCTCGAACTATGGCTCAAATGTCTGTACTTCAGGTATCCGAGACTCTTCAGCCATGGTTAATTCTAACAATAGCCGTAGGCTTCGCGGGGCTAACCATTCTCTTTCTATTCGGAAAGAACAAAATTTAGTGCTTACACGAATATCGGAACAGCCTTCTCAGGCAGAACTACTTCACAAATGTCCTTGAAGAGCGCGTGGAACGCCTCAGGATGCTCAGTATGCATAGGAACAAGCTTCTTCGGCTTCGCTTTTAGAATCATGTTCACCAAATCCTCAGGTCCAGCGTGACCAGAGCTGTGTAACCGATAGACCATGATGCCATGAAGAGCCAATCCGTTCAGGAACCTCTCCTCGCCGAATTCCTCCTCTTCACTCACGTGCTCGGAAACACTCTCAATGTAAACTGTCCCAGGCGGGGGAGTCAGTCCGAAAACATCGAACCTACCGGAATCGAGAACCATCGTTCTTTTCCGAGGTCTGCTGAGGATATCCTCTTCAACCGTCTCCACGCCCGAGGATTCAAGGACTTCTCTCTCCCACCTCTCAAGTCGTTTAGTAGATGAAATCATCACTTTTGCATCCTTACTCAAACTGGGGAGTCCAAACCATAACCTCCTACCGGCACCTGAAGTTTGAATCCTGTGGAGAAGGTACGCGACCCTGCGCGTTACCAAGAAATCACAGTCTAGCTTCTTTGCTACTCTGTGAAAAGAGTTCATGCGATCAATATCAGACGACCGAACTTCAACAATAACCAGTTTATTGCCCCTATCAAAACCTCTGCTAACCAAATTCTCTGCATCTGCTTCTAACTGGCTTTCCGAGCCGGTTCTTCCGAAATTCATGTTCGTACCCTCGCATAGGAGAACATCCACCCGATCCTGCTGCAAACTGTCGACAAATCTCTCCGTGAGCTTGCTTGCAGGACCATGCATGCGCAGATCGCCCGTGTAAGCTATCCGACCCGAGGTTGTGTTGAATACGAATGCATAGGCACCGGGCACGCTATGGTCAACAGGATGAGGCTCCACCTCAATCTCATTGACTTGGAAAACCGATCCTGAACGGAATGTTTCAAACGTCAACCTAGTCTCATTATTACTCCAATAGAGTTTAGTTTCCAATGAGTTCTCTCTTCGACTCTCCATCGTGGAAGAATAGATTACACGTGTCAAACCTCCAATGTGGACTCTAATATCACGCCTCAATATGGAAAGGAAGCCGGAGTGATCGGCGTGAGAGTGCGAAAGTATTACATCCCTTAACGGAGTCTCTGCTTTCGGCTCCTCAGCGCCTCCATCTAACTCAACATATACGGGTAAGTCACCATGCCTCTGACTTCTAATCCTCGGAAGAACTCCAGTTTTAAGAAGCTCTCTTTCTACAGATTTGGAGGGAACCCTGAAGGGAAACTCAAAGTAGCGTTGGTACTCTTGGAAGTCCTTTCCGAGATCGACAAGGAGACTGGAATCCCTATCCTCCAATAGGACGCAATTACCTCCTATCCTGGCGACTCCCCCGAAAAGTGTCAGTGAAGTCTGCTTCCCCATGAATCCCAGCTGTCCGACCTCACGGTCACTCAACTTAAAGAGCTTCTCGCGTCAGAGCGGCAAAGACTCGTGCAATCCGAGACCGTTGGGAAAGATGAGGGAACGACCCCTCAACCCGAAAAGATTCTAGCTTCTTCCCTAGAGGATCAGCGCTTCTTCTCCATCATCCGTGTGAAAGCCCAGACTATTGTGTTCATTATTTCACTCAACCTGGACTTGTCCCTATAATTCTCGATTACAATCCTGTTAATCATCGTATCCTGCTCTTCAACTCTGTAGGTCAATACTTCGCCGGACTTAATCTTCCCTTGAGCAAGCATCTCCGCATCTTTAGCCCTCATACCCTCCAGTATCCGGTTGACGAAAAAGGACTTGAACGGAGGAATTTCAGAGCTCAATTGATTCTCCTTAGATGGTACTATGACTAAAGTCGACTTCGAGATCTGTGCGATAGCAATCAGCTGACCATCTTTTCGTCTTCTGATCTCCTTCGTCTCCTCAACGCTAGGAGCTTCTACGGTGGCTTGGACGGCGGTGGGCTTCATCTCAATCTTTCCTGAAACCGGATATTCAGAAGCAGGGCGGAAGCTAGTAGTTCTCAGCACCGCATCCACCATAAGGATAGTTTCCCTAAGTTTCGATATCTCCGACTCAAGCTCAGATATTCTCGCCTCAATCCATAGCTTGAGATCCGCTGCCCTTTTCACCTCCTCCTCGGTGAAACTCATCTTCTAGGGCGCATTCTCCAGAGCTTGATTAAATCTTTGTCAATCATGTATGGCGACGAATCCTTTTATCACGAGAGGCCAATCTAATTCGTCCATCGCCTAGTTGTTTCCACTTTACGATCAGAACCCCAGCAAGACGAAACCGTTCGTGAATTGGGCGCTTATT
This sequence comes from Nitrososphaerota archaeon, assembly GCA_023266955.1. Taxonomy (GTDB): domain Archaea; phylum Thermoproteota; class Nitrososphaeria; order Nitrososphaerales; family JAHFOH01; genus JAHFOH01. Next base: position 764 of record JAHFOH010000160.1, on the reverse strand, counting down.
GCGATCAACATAGTTGTCTTTGTATGGGAGTATCAGGTCACTAGGGGCTTTTCCGACGAAACGGCCTTCGACCAAATACTAGGGAAATACGCTGTGATTCCTCAGATAATCATCCCTTCTTTACGGTCGCTTCGATTTGAAAACCTCGGACCTTTATTCTCCTCGATGTTTCTCCATGCAGGCTTCGCACATATTTTCGGCAACCTGGTATTCCTATTCATCTTTGGGGACAACATCGAGGATAGATTTGGTCACTCAAAGTATCTTATCGTTTACCTCATCTTCGGCGTCGTTGGCGGTGTAGTTCATTCCTACATTTCATACGCCGGGGACGGAACTGAAGCCTTCATCCCGGCTTTGGGTGCCTCAGGCGCAATATCCGGAGTCTTAGGTTCCTACATCGTGCTTTTCCCCACTGCGAGGATAGTGACGATAGCCTTCTTCGGCTTCATATTTCGGCTGCTCAGGATACCTGCCTTTTTTTATCTCGGGTTCTGGTTTCTGCTGCAGTTCCTCTATGTTGCAGTTGGAAGCGTAGGGGGCGTAGCTTTTTGGGCACATATTGGGGGCTTCGTGGCTGGCTTTCTCGCAGGACTCGTTTACAGGGCTATATTCGCCCCAAAATCATAGGTAACTACTTTCGAAGCAGCCTTCTAACCGATTTCACCACTGCCTCAGCCATCTGTTGCGTTGTCGCGTTGCCGCCAAGGTCATAGGTAACATATTTTCCTCCAGCAATCACATCATCTGTAGCTGTAAAAATC
>JAHFOH010000159.1 GCA_023266955.1 Nitrososphaerota archaeon | reverse complement strand
GACTCAGCCTTTCCTTCTTCCTTACGAGGTTGCTGTTCTTTCGCCGCCTGCTGGTAGACTGCTGCACCCACTTCCTGCAGCACCTTAGCTAGATTCTCACTAGATCTTTTGATCTTATCAATGTCCTTTCCTGCTGAGGCATTCCTAACCTCTGACGCAGCATTATCTATGCTCTCCACTTGTTCCTTCGTCAATTTCTCCTTTAGATCCGACTTAGTTTTCTCAGCGGTGTAGAGCAATGAATCCGCGGTATTACGAAGCTCGGCTTCCTCCCTTCTCTTCTTGTCCTGCTCTGCGAATTGCTCTGCTTCTCTTACCATACGTTCTTTTTCTTCTTTAGAGAGTTTCGTCGAAGCGGTGATGGTGATCTTGTTCTCTTTACTAGTGGCTAGGTCTTTCGCTGAAGCATTCAATATGCCATTAGTGTCAATGTCAAAGGTCACCTCTATTTGCGGCACACCTCTTGGAGCTGGTGGTATTCCAGTGAGGTTGAACATACCGAGTGAAACGTTGTCTTCAGCCATTTGTCTCTCCCCCTGTAGAACATGTACGGTAACAGTCGTCTGAAAATCGGCCGCGGTTGAAAACACTTGACTCCTCTTTGTCGGGATAGTTGTGTTCTTCTCGAGAATTTTTGTGAAAATGCCTCCAAGGGTTTCCACGCCTAGAGACAGCGGTGTAACATCAAGGAGCAGTAGGTCCTTTACTTCACCGGAAAGAACTGCGCCTTGGATAGCTGCTCCAACCGCCACGCACTCCATTGGATCAACACCTCTTTCGGCAGGCTTAGCGATTATGTCCTCGACGAATTTTCTTACCAGCGGCATTCGAGTTTGACCACCTATCAGTATGACTTTGTCCACATCCTTGGGCTGCAGTTTGGCATCATCAAGAACTCTCAATATTGGCGCTTGAACTCTTCGGACGATGGGTTCGGCGAGTTCTTCGAGCTTAGCTCTGTTTAACGTGATGTGAAGGTGCTTAGGACGACCTCCATCGGAGGCTATGAATGGAAGATCAATATCCGTATTCACTAGAGTTGATAGCTCTATCTTGGCTTTCTCGGCAGCCTCTTTCAGTCTGGTCATAGCCATCCTGTCGTTTCTCAGGTCTGTACCAGTCTCTCTTCTGAACCAGTCGAGCAAATATTCCACTACAGCGGTGTCTATGTCTGTTCCGCCTGTCTGGGTGTCGCCACTCGTAGCTAAAACCTGGAAGACGCCGCCTCCGAAATCCATCAGAGTAACGTCATGTGTTCCTCCGCCGAAGCTGAAGACCATGATTTTCATTTCCTTGTCGAGTTTGTCGAGGCCATAAGCTAGACAAGCAGCGGTGGGTTCATTGATGATTCTCGCAACTTCTAAACCAGCGATTTCTCCCGCATCCTTCGTAGCCTGCCTCTGGTTGTCGTTGAAATTAGCGGGGACGGTTATCACAGCCTTCTTGGTGGGTCTACCTAGGAATGTCTCGGCATCTTTCTTTATCTTCTGAAGTATGAAGGCTGAGATTTGTTGAGGAGTGTACTCTTTACCCTGTACTCTAACCGTGTAGTCGGTGCCCATCTTCCTTTTGATTTCGAAAATGGTTCCCTCAGGATTGGCTGTCGCCTGCCTTTTCGCCGGCTCTCCCACAATCATCTGACCGTCGTTGGTAAAGGCCACTACAGATGGGAACATTTTGCCAGCCATCGTTGGTCCTTCAGCACTGGGTATGACAACAGGTCTACCAGCCTCCATAATTGCGGCAGCGGAATTCGTTGTCCCGAGGTCTATTCCGAGGATCTTTTCGGATTCTACAGTTTTGCTCATGCTGACACATTCTCCTCTCGCTCAGTTGGAGAATCCTTAGTTGAGGAGGCGATCGTAACCATACTTGGTCTAATCACCTTACCCTTCAACATGTAGCCCGATCTCACCTCATCAATAATGATGCCTTCGTCCTTACCCTCTATTGGCACCTTCGAAACAGCTTCATGCACATTCGGGTCGAACGGACTGCCAATCGCTTGAATCCTTGATAGGCCCTCTTTACCGAGAATGCTTTGAAGTTTCTTCAAGACCATTTCAACGCCACTTGCTAACAATTCGTTATCCTTGCTCTCCTTCGCTGATCTGATGGCAAGCTCAAGCTCATCGACTACACTTAAAAGATTGGAGACCAGTTTCTCGTTGCTGAACTGCTTTAGCTGAGCAACTTCGCTCTCGACTCTCTTTCGATAGTTATCGAAATCAGCTTGGAGATACATCATATGCTTAAAGCATTCATCCGTCCTCTGCTTTTCCTTGATCAACTGTTGAGCAGAGTCAACTTCCTTAACCTCCGTACCTTTTGCAACCAGCTGCTGCGGCTGCTCAACCTTGGGCAGCGCCTCTACTGCCTTGCTGTCTTTCTCCGCCGTCCCCAATTCTGCTGAAGATTCAGAGTCCATCGCTTAATCACTCCTGCCAGAGTCCCACGAATTCTCTCAGACGTCTAAGCGCGTCGAACACGAATGCCTCTCTCATGTTCAGACTTCTCGATATGCCTTCGACCGTCCTGTCTTTTTCATTAAGAATGTAATGAAGTATCTTTTCCTCCTCATTAGATAGATTCATTTCTTCTATCGCCTTCGATCCCTCGCTCATCACTGTGTTCCGGACATCAAGCAAGGCAGCTCTATCCCTCTCAAGCAACTCCATTTTCCCGTCAATTTCTGCAATAACGTCTGCAAGGCGACCTAGCTTTGTACCTCCAGCGCCCTGCCCTGAAATTGTCCCTATTCGCCGTAAAAACCCGGATGCAAATCTGGACTCAGAGTATATCCTTGTGGATTTACCAAAAAAGAGGATCTTAGCGCTGAAGAGGTTTGAGCCAAAAGCTAAGCTCATCGAGACCTGCTGGCTCACTGAGTAAATCTTTCTCGCGGGGCCCGCTGGGCTCGGCTCAAATGAAGTTGCAACGATTCCAGCTCTCTCCATAACCTTCAGATGCTTAGTCACAAGTTGCTGCCCAAGTTCGAGTTCTTTGGATAGTCGAAGGGGGTACGCTGGCCCTTCGCTGAGCCTCTGAATTATCCTCCTCCTGACGGGATTCTCTAAAACAGAGAGTACTGTATCAAGATCAGGGGCTACTGTCTCTGCTCGGCCGGAAGGGTTTAGACGAGCCATTAGTTTGATCGACTGGTACACAACCTGAGGTTGTACACTTATAAGTGTATTGGAAAATTCGTCTAGATGGTAGCCGCAGAGCACGGAGTTTAGTCGAGTTCTATTAGGCTGTCGGAAACGGCACCTAGTGCTAAACGCTTAGGCTTCGATCGTAAATATTTCAACATCGCTCGTTAGTGTCAAGGTGGAAAAGGCGTGAGGTGATGTTGCTCCGCCGATTACGTAGATGCTTCCTCCAACAGCTGCTGCTCCAAGACCGTGTCTACCAGTTTTGAGAGGGTCTCTCGCTATCCACGAATCCGTATCCGGATTGTACTCTTCATCCCTGTCTATAGTGTGGGTTAACGTCTCCCCGCCGAACACGTAAATTCGGTCTCCAAGTGACGCTGCTGCAATCCCCCCACGTTTCGTAGGCATGCTTTTGGCAAAGGTCCATGTGTCCTTCTCAGGGTTGTATACCTCGTTATTGTTCAGGTTGGTGAAGGCGGAGGGGTAGACCGCTCTCCCACCAATCACGTAGATGCGGTCTTTGACGACGGCGGAGGCTAAGTGTTCACGGGGCGTAGGCATAGGGCTTCTAGCTTCCCAGGTATTCGTTGCGGGATCGTAGGCTTCGTTTA
>JAHFOH010000158.1 GCA_023266955.1 Nitrososphaerota archaeon | reverse complement strand
CCCTGACTCCCCTAGCTTCCATTATTTTGAGAGCAGCGTCTAATGCCTCTTTAGCGACACCTTTACCTCTGTATTTTCTATCAATGAAGAAACAGGTGATCCGCCAAACGTCTTCTCGGCTAAGTTTGTATTTTTTCATCCTATCTATCCGTGGCAACTCTTCTCTAGGTCCGAATTGACACCAGCCTATAGGATTACTATCATGGTAGATTAGGACTCCATGTGATTTACCTTCGCGAACCAACATACCTTTCTCCTCCTTGTTTTGCTTGGAAGTCCTCTTAGCCCATCCGCTGGAGATGTGATAGTACATGCACCAGCAACCTCCCCAGACGCCTCCATGCCTTTGGAAGAGTTTCACGAAGTCAGGCCAAGTAGAGGGTGAAAGTTCTCGAGCGGTAAGATTTGAGAGGACATCTTCGCCAGCTCCGACCAAGAATAGTCGAACCTGCTGCAATAACGCTATTAAAACATCCGTTGACTCGATCTCCTGTTTATTTCCACAAATCCTTCCGTAGATTGGTAATAGCCTGTCCATTTTATATACCGCTAGATGCCGCCCAGGCGATGCGATTTTTCGATGAAGCTACGAACCGTGCTCGTTGGCGCGTTAGTGGTAGCCCTAATTTCTAGCCTCAGTTTCGCGGCAGCTCAATCAACAAGTCTTCAGGGAAGCTTTGTGAAGTATAGCATCCAAGCTACCTCGCCGAAGCATCAGATTCAGGGTACTCTCCAAAAACAAGTCCTACAGGATTATGGAGACGGGCGAGTGAAGGTTAGGCTTAGCGGTAATTTTACTGACACGCGGTTTAGTATTGAACGAAACGTCACGGCTAATCGTGTCCACTTCCCAGTCCTCCCCTCATTGGATGGCTTCTCCTTCAGCGTCTCTCGCAAGAACGTTTCTGTGAGCATCACTGCAAAACTGGTTGGCACTGAAGATGTTGTGTTCCAAGGTGGGTCACATAAAGTAAATGTCACTAGCTTCTCCGCAGAGGTCAGTTACTATAACGGCACAACCACCAGTATGGTAAAGATTCAGGGCACGGTCCGCACTTTTCACTCAGGCTTACTCTATCACTTCGAAGCAAGTAAGGAATCTCCCACCGCTACGTTTGCTGCTAGCCTGCTCGCTACAAATCTTGATCTTGATTCTCCATCGACGACGACCAATCTTTCAGCATTAATCAGGTCCATAATGACAGGAGAGGAGGGATCAGTTCAGTCGCCAAATTCTGTCAAACCAGCTTCAACTGGAGCGGAATTTCCTGTTCTCATCCTTCTTACGGTTGTGGCGATAGTTTCCGCTGTAGTGCTTGTAGTCCTTTTCAGAAGCCGTAGGCTTGGATCTAGGCAGCAGCCCGAGACAGTCTCTGAACGCCCGCCACATTGGGTGCAACAGTCAGGCTAAGCTCTTCGGGGTAGGAGAATGGGGGAGCCTGTCCTAGAGGTTGACGATTTAGTCAAATTCTACGGGGATTTCAAAGCATTAGATCACGTTGCTTTCAAACTAGAGCGCGGCAGCATCTTCGGCTACCTAGGTCAGAATGGTGCTGGCAAGACTACTACGATTCGTTCTATTTTGGGACTGGCGAGGCCAAATGGTGGTCGGATTCGGCTATTCGGGATTGACCCTTTCAAAGAGCCCCTCAGAGTATTCGATCATGTTGGTTACAGTCCAGAGTTGCCCACACTTCAGGGCTTCATGACGGCATATCAGCTCCTCGATTTCACTGCAAGACAATACGGCTTAACCCAGCAATCACGTACAACTCGAATCAGGGAGCTCCTCGAGCTCGTAGGATTGTTAGATCATCGTGACAAGAAGATAGGCAAATACAGCAAAGGCATGGTTCAGCGCCTTGCTATCGCACAAGCGCTAGTAAATGATCCAGACCTCGTAATCATGGACGAGCCAACTTTAGGCCTAGACCCAGCTGCAACCGTACATTTTCGAGACCTCTTTCAAAATCTTATCAAAGATGGAAAGACCTTGTTCATCTCCTCACATCTATTAGATGAGGTCCAAAGGCTAGCCTCACATGTGGCAATGATTCACCGTGGTCACATTGTCTTTCAAGGAAGTCTTAATGATGTTCTGTCCGCCTTCGCCGGCGGAAGTATCATCGACATTGAGGTCATGAATGTCTCTCCAACTCTTGTAGCAGCCCTTCGAAACCTCCCCTATGTGCGAGAAGTTAATGTTCAAGGTAACAGGCTTGCGGTTCATTTGACTAGCGATACGGATAGACGGGGCGAGCTTACAACATTCCTCTTTCAGCAGGGGGCAACGATTCTGAGTTTCACGCACCGAAACCTACGTCTTGAAGAGGCTTACCTGCAGGTCCTGCGGACTGGAGGTGTGGCGCCTGCATCCTAACAGCCTTCATAGGATCAGCCTATTGATGAATTACGAGTGGCGCCGAGCAATAGCACGGCGTAAAGTGTTGCTACTGATTATTGTAACCGTTCTCTTTGAGGTAGCTCCATTTGTCGTCTTCACCACCTTGCGAGAACCGACGATCCAAAACTTCATTCGAGCGTTCAGTGACATTGCATGGCTAATCGGAGTATTGGCTCCGCAAGGCCTTTTCATTCATCTAACGGCTCTACTAATTGCGGCGGGAGCCACGGCGGAGGAATACGAGCAAGGAACCGTTGACATGCTTCTTACAAAACCGCTGACGCGCATCGAATACATGACTGGAAAGTTTCTCGGTGGCTTCACCTTGGCTGGATTTGTTAGTCTGCTACTGGCTCTCTTAGGTATCTTCTTAGCGCGTGTAACGTTCGGTCCGCAGCAATTCCTTGAGTATGCGCCCTTAGTCTGGTTGTCGAGCCTGTACACCCTCCTCTTGTTCTACTCTGTCGGCTTTATGCTCGGCGAATTATACAGGAGGAGCGGCCACGCGCTAATCACTGGAGTGTCAGTGCTCATTAGTTCTGTCGTCCTTACCGGTATTCTCTTCTTCGCCTTCACCTTGACTCAGGATAAATTCTATCTGAGCCTAACCAAAGTTCTCCCGTCATGGAGTACGGGAAATCTACCAAATATGGTTGCCACTGAACTCTTCCTGAAAAATCGAGTTATCTCCTTTCTCCAGTTCGGTCCTCCGATTGAAGGCACCATTCCCGAAGCCGCTGCTTATGTTCTTGTGTATGCGGTAGCATCGATAGCCATCACTGTAGCTCGATTCTTGCGTTCCGACATTCCTCGCCGTACAATCTAGCATCAAAAGCGGTATACAAGGATTCTAGCCAGGTTTGCGGTGATTATACTATCTGTTATCGCCATACTCCTTGCACGTGTTATCACGGTCGCGCTCCACATCTAGCGTCAGTTCTGAGATTGAGACTTAGCCCTATTACTTACCCTGAAACACTGGTTCCCTCTTCTCCAAGAATGCTTTGAGACCTTCCTTAAGATCCTCTGTGTAGAACATTCTCAAAGATTCCCGAAGCTGATACTCCATTCCTTCATCAAGATCCATCTCCGAACCAATATTGACGCATGCTTTAGCAGCTCCTATAGCTAGAGGAGGCTTCTTAGCCAACTTCCTAGCTAACTCCATAGCCTCAACCATCAGTTTCTCCCTTGGAACGATTTTGTTGACTAATCCAATTCTAAAGGCGTCTGCAGCGGTTATCCACTCACCGACAAATAGGAGCTCCTTAGCGATGAATCTGCTTGTCCATCTTGGTAACCGTATCGTGATTCCAGCACCCGGACAGACTCCGATGTTAACTTCAGGCAGACCAAACTTCGCATCCTCGGATGCGATCACA
>JAHFOH010000035.1 GCA_023266955.1 Nitrososphaerota archaeon | reverse complement strand
TCGTGCTGGTTCCTGTGCCGACAACGGTCGTTGCCGCTCCTTCCTCCCTCATTCTATAGAGAGGATACCACAGCTCCAAATCCTCGTAAAAGTTCTCAGCCAGCATAGCCACCTTTCTTCCAGAAAGAGACATGTCCATGATATCTGATGATTCTCTGCAGTTATTAATTCCTTCACGTATCAGTGAGAATGATTTGTTCGCGGAAAATCAGGTTCAGACGCCTTCACATTGACCTGTAGAAGGTGCACTCATAATTAGATTTGGAAGAAGGTTTTATCCGACTGCGCCGCATGCGCAGTAGCCCAGCTCGTCTATCCTGCTATTGCAGATGGGGCATCTATCATCGGAATATTTGACATCCTCACCCTTCTTACCGTAGACCTCTTGGTGAGTGTCGATTTCCTCCTCCAACAAGCGATATCCGAGGATAGATTGAGCTTGAATTAAACTTTCAAAGTTACGATGAAAGAAGCAGGCAATACTTTTGTGGGCTACAATTTAGGGGCTCGTGGTGCTTCCGTTGAAACTCAGGGCCATCTTCTTCGACCTCGGCGGCACACTTCTCAAGCCTAGAAGAGATAGGATCGTTCAGAATATTCTCGAGAGCGAGGGCATTTACATTCCACTTCATCTAATCCAAGATGCGCATCATGCAGCTGATGCGTGGTGGGAGGAGTTCTATGGTGGCAGGGTGCTTTCAGGTCAGGAAGAAGAGAAGGCCTTCAAAGAACTGAACCTCTTCGTGTTAGAAAAAATTGGGTTAACAACTGATCGCGTCCTCAGTGAGCATCTTGTTACGCTAGTCGTGAAACATTGGTCTGAAGCGGAGAAGAGGATTCAGCCTGAACTGTATCCGGACGTTCAGCCCTACCTCCAAAAGCTCAAGTCAAGAGGATACACATTAGGCCTGATATCAAACGCAGCTCCTAAAGATGAAGAGATTGTTTCTAGGGTAGGACTAAACCGCTACATGGATCATATCGTGATATCAGGAATTATAGGTGTTGCAAAGCCAGGTGAGGGGATTTTTCGTCATGCCCTTAGTCTTGCTTCAGTCTCTCCTGATGAGTGTCTGCATGTTGGCGATTCCTATAAGGCAGATGTGCTAGGAGCTCGAAGGGCTGGTATCAGAGCGGTTCTGATCGATAGGGATGATCGTCACCCAGAAGCTGATTGCCCTCGTATCCGTAGTTTAGATGAACTTGATCGTTTTCTAGTTGACTGATACTTCACCTAAAACTGCAGAAAAAAGGATTCTTTTCGTCCTGCGCTTATAGCTAGAGGACGGTTAAAGGAAACGTTCTATTAGTTAGCAAGCGCCTTACCTGTGAAAATTGACCGAGGAGAGGCTTCGTAAGCCAAACGCCCTCATTAGAGAGAAAAGTCCCTACCTTCTCCAGCACGCTTACAACCCGGTCAACTGGTACCCTTGGGATGAGGAAGCATTTCAGAAAGCTAGGAACGAAAACAAGCCCATCTTCCTCAGCATAGGATATTCAACCTGTCACTGGTGTCACGTAATGGAGGAGGAATCGTTTGAGGATGGGGAGATAGCTGAAATTCTGAACCAAAACTTTGTTGCCATTAAGGTGGATCGGGAGGAGAGGCCGGATGTTGATGAGATTTACATGAAGTCTGTCCAAACAATGACTCGTCAGGGAGGCTGGCCTCTCTCCGTTTTTCTAACGCCTGATCTGAAGCCGTTTTATGGGGGAACATATTTTCCCCCTGCACCGAGTCATGGGCTACCGAGCTTCTCTCAGGTCCTGAAGTCTGTTGCAGACTTGTGGAGGGAGAAGAAGGGTGAGGTTGAGAAGAGTGCGGAGCAGATAACCCAGCTTCTCAGGGAGAGCTACGCCGTAAGGCCGAGAGGCGGTGTTTCTGAAGATGCTTTAGATTTTGGATATGCTTCTCTGCTTTCATCTTACGATCCTGAGTATGGAGGTTATGGTGGACCACCTAAGTTTCCTCTTCCAACCTATCTGAATTTTCTCCTTAGATATTACGTAAGGACGAGAAAGGAGCTTGCTCTGAAATCCGTTGTAAAGACCCTCACTTCCGTGGCTAATGGTGGAATCCGCGATCATGTTGGTGGAGGGTTTCACAGGTATTCAACTGATCGAAGATGGCTGGTCCCCCATTTTGAGAAGATGTTGTATGATAATGCTCTACTCGCAAGGGCCTATCTTGAAGCTTATCAGCTAACACATGATTCATTCTTCGCAGCAACTGTTAGGGATGTTTTCGGTTGGATTAGCCACGAGATGACGGATGCACAAGGAGGGGTTTACTCTGCACAGGATGCTGATACCGAGGGGGGTGAAGGAGTCTACTACACTTGGAAGCAGGAAGAAATCAAATCTGTTTTAGGAGAACGTGATGCGGAAATCTTTAGTCATCACTACGGTGTTACCCCAAGGGGAAACTTTGAGGATGGAGGATCTATCCTCCATGTTGTTAGCTCTCTAGAGAATACGGCTTCGAGGTTTGCCTTGACTCTTAGCGAACTGGAGGAACTGCTTCAGAGATCAAAGGAAAAGCTGCTGGAGATTAGGCTGAAGAGACAGAGGCCAAGTGTAGATGATAAGATACTCACCTCCTGGAATGGATTAGCCATATCGGCTCTGGCGTATGGGTATCAGGTACTAGGTGATGACGTATTACTTGAAGCAGCGCGAAGAAGTGCGGAGTTCATCTCAAATAACCTTCTGCGTGATGATAGACTTTACAGAAGATACAGAGACGGCGATGTAGACATTGAGGGAACGTTGGAGGACTACTCCTTCTTCGTAGCTGGCTTGCTTGATTTGTATGAGGCAGGTTTTGAAGTTCGATGGTTGGAGCAGGCGATCAATCTCACCAAGCAAATGATCGATTTATTCTGTGACAATGAGAACGGCGGATTCTTCTTCAACTCGTCAAGAGAGAGACTTCCAGCAGAAATCAAAGAAGCATACGATGGGCCAACACCTTCAGGAAATTCGGTAGCAGCTTTGAATCTTCTGAGGGTAGGCGAATTTACTGGCGATCAAGAGTTCAAAAGAAAAGCTGAAGCAATTTTCAACGTCTTCTCAGAAAGACTGGAAGCCGAGCCATCTAGTCACACATTCATGCTGACGGCGTTAGACTTCTTCTTCAGTGCACCTAAGGAGATTGTTTTGGCCAGTCGCAAAGATGTTCCAGACACCAAGGCTATTGTCAGAGAAATGCATACCCGCTTCATGCCGAACAAGGTCTTGCTTCAAGTTTCTGACGAGAACTCTACTGAGCTTCAACGATTGTCCCCTTTAATTGAAGGCAAGGTTGTCATTGGGGGCAAGCCCACAGTATACATCTGTGAGCAATTTGCCTGCAAAATGCCGATTAACGACTTGGAAACTCTTAGGAAGCAACTGAGCTAATCACCGGGCAGCTTCTTCACCAACAGATCGGAATAAGGCCTGGCGATGTCTTGGACTGGGAAATTGCTACGGAGAAAGACAGACTTGCGATGGAGGTCAAGAAATTATAGTGATTGAGACTATAGTACAGCTAATCAATAAATAATAGGCATCGCAAATTAGGCTGAAAGAAAAATGCACAGTGATGAGGAGCCGAGACGGGTGCGGCGGCTCATTGCATATGGTTTTAGTGGGATGCTCATATTGATCGGTGTTGCGGCCGTGCTTAGCGTTCTATTCAGGGGTCCGAGTACACAACCCGCTCCGTTCTTTCCATTCTTCCGGTTTGGCTTCGGTTGGATTTCGGCCATCATCGGCATATTCGTCTTCTTTTGGATCATAAGATGGCTGTTCTGGCCTTGGGGAAGGCGTTATCCAGATCGCCACTGGGGCTACGGCCATGATGAGGCTATCTATATACTCAGGCAGAGATACGCGAAGGGAGAGATAACAAAAGAGCAGTTCGAGCAGATGACGCGAGACCTCGAACAGCACAGCTGAAGAATCTACTGATAACCCGCAACACTGACTCCCTCCCCTGATATTCTTGCTCGACTATCATGAATAGTCTGGAGTGCATCGACTCGCCGAAAAAAGTAGAGCGAGAGTGTAGTTTTTCGAATCCTCATCTGGGCTTTCAGACGGATTGTACTGCTACAAAGATGAAATTCGCTCCGAAATATACTAGCGCAAGGCCGAAAGCTACTAGAATCAACCTATAACCTCTGCTTCCAACTAGATTCCTTCCCCTTCTCGCGAAATGAGCTATTGTAGTCAACCACACATAATCCATCCAAATATGTGAAGCATACATTATCAAAACTCCGATTAGCGATGCGAAGATAATTGCATCCAAGATGACCTTCACACCTATCGTTAACCACCAAAGTATGAAGAAGGGATTGAGTCCCGTGAGAATTAACCCTAGCACCAAAGAACTCCTAGAAAATCTTCCTTCAGTGTGATGCTGCTCAACGCGCGGCGTTCTAAGGGCATCCCTCAACTGTAATGATCCGAAGATGATTAGGACTGTGCCACCAACCAGCCCTATGAATCTCGCAACAAAAGGTTGGGTTGCTATGGTTAGGAGACCCAGAGCGAGTACAATGATGAGAGGAAACTCAACAATTGTGTGCCCTACAGAACTCGCTAGACCCGCTCTAGCTCCATATTTGCTACCGTGCAATAATGTTCCGAAGAATAGAGGCCCAGGAGATAAGACGCCTGATGATGTTACGATAATCACTGTCAATATGAAGTCGATGAGAGGCAATGTTTGCATTTGAGTTCAACTAAGTTATTTAAATCGCCTAGGGGGCGACGAGCACTACATCACTGAATAGACTCAAGTACAGAGCTGGATCGTGGTCATCGGACCGATTATCATAGGCGGAACTGTTGCGCTAGTCTCTCTAGCTCCGGTCACCGAGCCTACAATCAGCACTGCGGCTACTGCCTCAACCATAGAAAGTGCATGGAGTTGAAGGCGATTATTGGGCCTGCCAAATTCTGGTTAATTTCGCTCCATCGTACGGCATTATAATCAGCGCACTTGTATCTTCTTGGAAGGAAACTTTGACAGAAACCACCATAATCAAGAACGGTGTTGTCATAACGCTAAACGAAAGAAATCAGATTTACCAAGATGGCTCAGTGCTTATTGAGGATAATAGGATAGTTGATGTTGGTCCTTCCGATAACATATCAAGAGGCAAACGCGTGGATAATACAATTGATGCTAGGGGCAAGGCTGTTCTACCCGGCTTCGTCAATCTTCATGCCCACTCAGGTCTAATTCGCGGAACCGCCGAAGACCTTCCCCTATGGGAATGGTTGGAAAGGCACGTTGATCCCAAACACAAAGTTTTGCGAGCCAAAGATGCGTATGCTGCTTCATCACTTTGCTATACTGAAATGATCAAAGCAGGCATCACGACAGTCTTGGATATGTACAGGTTCATGCATCGGTGTGCTGATGCTGCTGAAGAAGTGGGGATTCGGGCTGTATTAGCTCCATATGTTGCGGACAAACCTGAGTATGATTATTTTGAGAAACAGAATGACAATATCGAATTGATACGGAAGAGACATGGTTCTGCTAATGGCAGGATACACGTCTGGATGGGTCTGGAGCATTTAGTCTACTGCTCTGAAGAGGCGTATCACAGGGCTAGAGAATACGCTGACAAGTTCAACGTCGGTATTCACACGCATGGAGAGGAGTCGAAAGAAATGGCTGCGAAGCTAGAGAAAGAGTACGGTCTTAGTCCCATCGAAGTATTGCACAAGCGCAGAATACTTACTCCTAAGACTGTCTTAGCTCATTGCGTATGGGTCACGCCTAGGGAAATCGAGCTACTGGCCAAAGCCGGGACCAGCGTGGCTCACTGTCCAGTCAGCAACATGAAGCTCGCCTCTGGAGTAGCTCCTATTCTCGATTACCTGCGCCAAGGAGTAAACGTGGGCCTTGGAACAGACGGCGTCAAAGAGAACAACCGTCTGGATATGATACAGGAAATGAAAATCGCCGGATTGCTTCAGAAGGTGACCCATCTCGATGCTGCAGCACTTCCGGCCAATACTCTGTTGAGGATGGCCACTATAAACGGTGCAAAAGCGTTGGGACTAGGAGAAGAAATAGGTTCGCTTGAAAGGGGGAAGAGGGCCGACATCATCATTCTGAATTTAACGTCGCCCCATATGTCTCCAGCGCTGACTGGAGAGTTTTTCAATATCATTTCTAACATTGTGTATGCGGCCATTCCCAGCGACGTAGAAACTGTTCTCGTTGACGGGAAGATAGTGATGCAAAAACGTAAAGTGTTGACCGTCGACGAGGAAGAAGTGGTCGCCCGTCACAAGGCTGCTGCGGAAGAACTACTTGAGAGACGAAAACCCTTCGTGCCTAAAGAATAACCAAGAGCGCGTAAGGACCAGACAGACATCCCTTCGTCAACCTAGTTATACTGAGTTGTAAGCCAACTGAAGGTCAGTGAGTGCCCATTGTTGAGCAGGCGTCGACTGGCCCTTTGGCTTGTCTTTATCGTAGCAGTCACACTTAGCGGAGCGTTTGCCCTATTCTCTCTAACTCCAGCTCCACTGATTGCAACTACCACGATGTCCTCTACTCCTGCAAGAACTACTACAACGGCTCCTCTTGTCACAACGGTGGAGCAATTCATCTGGATGCGAGGTGCTGACATGCTCACTCCTAGAACGGAGGTAGCTGCAGTAGCCTTAGAAAATGAAGTGTTTGTAATAGGTGGATTCGAGGGGAATGGGTCAGTATCTGGCCAAGTCGAAGTCTACGATACATCAGCCGATCTCTGGACTGAAGTTAGCCCACTGCCAGTAGGATTGCATCACGTAGGTGCCGGAGTGTTCAACGGGAAGATCTACGTCATTGGAGGATACATGGAAGGGTGGGTCCCGTCAAATGCCGTCTGGATATATGATCCGGAGAATGATACTTGGACATCAGGCTCCAAGATGCCTACTTCCAGAGGAGCCTTAACAGTTCAGGTTATTGACGGGATGATCTATGCAGTTGGCGGAACTAGAGGTGGCAGCGATCTTTCAACCAACGAAGCCTATGACCCTCTGGCAGATACTTGGGCGACAAGAGCTCCTATGCCTACTGCCAGGGAGCATTTAGCATCAGGAGTAGTTAACGGCAAGTTGTACGTGATTGGGGGCAGAACAGGATCTCTCACTTCCAACATGAATGTCAATGAAGAGTATGATCCTGCTTCAGATTCTTGGTCGAAGAAGGCTCCTATGCCTTCGAAGAGGGGTGGGATAGTTGGAGCTACACTAAACGGTCTAATCTACATCTTTGGTGGAGAGGCTCCAACAGGAACCTTCAACAATAATGAAGAGTATGATCCCAAGACTGACTCTTGGACAGTTAGAGTGCCTATGCCCACAGCGAGACATGGTTTAGCTGCCGCGAGTATAGGAGACAGGATCTTCGTCTTAGGCGGAGGAACTAGTCCGGGGCTTTCTGTGAGTGCTGTAAACGAGATCTTCGTAATCAGGAAAAAGGGGTAAGTCTCTTACGACGGTCTAGATGCTAAGCTTGCCTTGCCCAAAAGGGGATTCATGAATAATTGAGAGCTTGACAGGTGCAATTACCTGAAAAAATTTTAAGAAAAATATATTTTCGTGCTAAAATGACTTCAATTTCATGGATTCGGACAAGGGGCTGAATGCTATTAAATTACAAAACTTGCTTTGCCTCCAGGAGCACGCAGGTGCAAGTGCCACTTTTCTGGCTTTATTCGAGCAGCACACAGCGGGTAAAAGTTTAGACTAAGTGCAAGTTTAGAACCTAGGGCATTGGGACCAGTGACTTCATGATATGAAGAAGCTTTCTCTGGCACTGACCATCACTATCCCCCTAGTCGTAGGTGTCTTAGCCTTCCTCATCCTAACGGGAAGCCTATCATCACAAGGTCAAGGAACCTTATCTGGGAAGGTGAGCATAGGACCACTATGCCCAGTTGAACCATGTAAAAATCCACCGTCAGACATCTATTCATCGCGTGAACTGATTTTGCAACCTCAATATGGTCAATCCATACACCTCAAACTTCAGTCTGACGGTAGTTTTCAGGCTACTGTGAATGCTGGGACGTATGCAGTTGATTTAACTAACTGCCTATGGCCCAGTTGCAAAACTACTCCATCTACAACAGTAACAATCCGGCCTAATGAGACTTCAATACTCAACATTAGCATAGACACTGGGATAAGATAAGATACAATCACAGCAATATCGAGGCCTAGCGACAAGATCAGCTGCAGATTAATCGATTCTCTCGAATGAAAAGATAATCGACTCGCCCGTGAACCGGACACTCAGCATAATCTCGATATTCGACTAACTCGCTCCTACATGTGGGACAATGATACATTCTTGCATCCACCTACATTAGTAATTTGTCTAACCCTATGATCCCGTGATAGTAGGGTGCGCACTTTGCTAATCCACGCCAGTCCCTAGAAATCGCTGAAACGCTACCTATCTCATCAAAGGCTTCGGACGCGCCATCAAATTCTGCCAGCATCATATGGATGCTCTCGTGGCTTATGATACTAACGAAAAGCTCTGGGAGAGTTCTGAATCTGTTCCACTTTCCGCTGTTGTATATTTGAATCGCGGAGCTGTTCCCGTTTGTGTGAGCAGTTACATTGGGAAGATCCATAAAGCTCCAATCTAAGATTTCAATCTCTTCACAGACCACAGATTCAACCTACTGCCCTGCCTCTAAGGCGGCCGTGAAAGACCAAGGGCATACGCTGGAGGTCTATGTCAAATTCATGCCCCAGTGTACAGGAGATTAGACAATCGGGTTAAATGCGAATCAAATTAGCTGCATTCTAGCCTTTCGAACCAGTTCCTAAAACCCCTCCCCCTCTAAACCTGCTAGGCTCGTTAAATAGGTCACGTCAAAGTCCAAGCGTCGATGTCTCGTGACCCAGCAACTTCACTACGCGAATGATGAATGGAAAATCATTTCTCACATGAGTGTAGAAGAGATTAGAGAAGCTCTCGAACTCCACCGTTCACTTTTGAAGAGACTGGAGAAGAACAAAAGGCGAATCGGGTCTACAGCAGAGAGAATGATTCCAGGGCTTCTGAGCCGTGTCGCTGATCTAGAGGCTGCATACACAAATCTAAGTAATCAATCCGAAGATACTGACTGAGATTTCTTGTAGATCCATTAGAGGATTTTTTATCTTCTTAATCTATAGACGCCCTGCCACCTATCCCTCTAAAGCCTGAGACATAATTGAAATGGATATTACTGTATTGGAAAACTAGAACCTTATGAAAGCGAACGATGTACTATATGAGGCGGAAGACGGAATCGCTTGGATAACAATCAATCGCCCTGAAAAAATGAATGCACTAACCGAACAAATGTTCATCGACTTAGCTGAAGTAGTTGAAACCGCTGATTTAGACGAAGCTGTAGGGTTGATAGTGATTACCGGTGCTGGTGAGAAGGCGTTCAGTTCAGGAGGCGATGTACAGGAATTCATGAAGATTCGAAAAGATCATGTCAAGTCAAGACGGCTCGTCAAGAATGCTTTGAACCTGTTCAACACAATAAGAAACTGTGGGAAGCCTGTGATTGCCGCTGTCAATGGAATATGTGTAGGTGGAGGCTTAGAGATTAATCTGGCGTGTGACTTGTGCATAGCAACTGAGGATTCTCAATTCGGATTCGTCGGTCCTCGAGTAGGAAGTGTCCCGGCGATAGGAGGTACCCAGACCCTGCCTCGCATCGTAGGTGAGAGGAGGGCGAAGTACCAGCTTTTCACTACGAAGTTTTGGGATGCTCGAGAAGCAGAGAGAATAGGTTTAGTCAATGAGATAGTTCCAAAAGGCAAACTGAAGGATTCAGTTGTGCAACTTGCCAAGAGAATCATGGAGCATAGTCCAACAGCACTTAGGATTGCTAAGACTTCGTTGAATACAGAAGGCGATATGCTGGCATCGTCATACCATCACGGACGTGAGATAATACCATTCTACTGGGCTACTGAGGAGGCCGAGGAAGGCATGAAGGCGTTCCTGGAGAAGAGAAAACCAAAATTCAGAGCAAGCTAGATATCCTTTAGATGAATCATCGTTAGGAGGCTGCTATTCCGTGGCTCGAGAACAGGAGGATCCTGCCCTTTCAAGGGCGTTGGATTGGGCGTTGGAACGGATGGCTCAGGCGGGCTATCCGGTGAAGGCGCGGGTCACTCTGCAAGTGGATCCAACCCTGCAATTTATGGGGTATGCGAGGCATGAAGGAGGACAACATGTGATTGTTGCAGCGGGGTGGGCGTTGGATTCCGAGATGTTCGGTGGCTTCCTCCTGCATGAGTTAGCGCACATCTACTATACCGAGAGACAGAAACCCTCTCATCAATCTCAACTCGTTAATGAGGTTCTGAGCGATATTATCGCTCGTGAAGGCTTGACGTCGACTGAAGCAGGTTACTTGACGGATGCTTTTAACCATCTGCAGAACATTCTGGCCGACGACATCGTCTTCGCAATACTTCGCTCGGAGCGTGAGATTAGGCAGGTGCAACGATTCTTCGCCAACTGGATTTCAGACCGTCCCTCAGGAGATCCTCGTGCAGATGCCGCTCTCCTAGCGCGGAATGCGTTCGCCATAGCTTCTTTGAAACGCCGCGACATCCATGGCGCAGTGGACGTTGAGATGTCGTCCAAAAACAAGCAGTTTCTCACCTTCTACGGCAAAGATGCGGAAAAGACCTTCGTGCTTCTTGAAAACTTCTTGGAGAAGGCGCGATCCAACTGGAATGCCAAGGAGTTCCGCCGGGCGCTGATAGATTATCTAGGACGTATGGTCGCCTTGATGCGTCGCGAGAGGAAGGCGTGGGAGGATTTGCGGTAACTCCTAAGGCTTGATACCAACTAGTGGTGCAATAACTTTTGAGAGAAGGATTGCTGTCATGCTCAGGAAAATGGCCAGAAGTTTAGCCAAAGCATTTAGGTCGAAGGGCCAAGGCTTGATTGATTGGATATCCCTCTGAATCTTATCTATGCTGGAGAGCTCTCCTTGCACAGCTTCATCTAGTGGTGCGTCGCCTTTGGCCTCAATTTTCTCCATAACTTGAGTGT
>JAHFOH010000157.1 GCA_023266955.1 Nitrososphaerota archaeon | reverse complement strand
CCGTAGCACATGATAGCCACAACCTGATTGTCCTGGGAACTGACGATGATGACATGGCGTTCGCCGTTAACAAACTTGCCGAGGAAGGAGGAGGAATGTGCGTTGTTCAAAGAGGAAAAGTGAAGGCGATGGTAAGATTACCAATCGCAGGATTAGTTTCAGATAACCCCGTCGAGAAGGTGGCGAAGGAGGTCGACAAACTTGCAGAAGCTTGGCGCAGCCTCGGATGTGATTGGCCCGCTCCCTATATGACGCTGTCTCTTCTCACACTTTCAGTCATTCCTGAGATCAGGATCACTGACAGAGGGCTTCTCGACACTGTCAGATTCAGATTTCTCGATGCAGTAGTCGGATAATCACATGTAGCCTTCGGAGAAGGCGTCGATCATCTGCGCCACACTGTCGCCCAGAGGATAGAGCAGAGGGGACGTGCACCCTGTTCTGACGTATTCCCTAACCTTCCTCCTACAGTCATCAGCGGTTCCGGAGACAGTTAGGAGCTGCACAACTTCATCGTCAACTAGCTGCATTGCTTTCTCTAGCCCGCCGGGTTTGGCAGGCCAGCCGCCTAGAGCTTCTGTTACCTCGTGAATAAGGCTCTCTCTTACGCCGCTGGCCTTCATTATATGCGGTTGCTGGCCTAGATACATCGTCACAAGAGAGCGAGCGTTTCCAATTGCTTTGTCTGCATCATCATCCAATGAGCAGACGACTAGTTGGGGTCTATCAATATCCTCGAGCTTTCTTCCTGCTTTCTGCGCACCCATGTAGAGATATTCCAGAGCCTTCTTGTTGTATTCAGGCGAGACCAAGTAGTTCAGCAAGACCCCGTCAGCAATTTCTCCAGAAAGTTCCATCATCTTCCACCCTGTAGCTCCGATGTAGATGGGAATATTCTTGGGACCTTCATCTCCATAGACGATGTCAAGCCTAACGTCTCTAAGCTTGACGAATTCTCCTTCGAAACTTACAATCTCCATCTTGAAGAGTCGACGAATCGATTCGACAAACTCCCTCATGCACTTCAGAGGATTCTTCCTTTCTATCCCGACTTTCCAAGCAAGGGGATCCCACCAAGCTCCCATGCCAAGCAAAGCTCTTCCGGCCGACATTTCATGAAGTGTGAGAAAGGTTGCTGCTACCAAACCAGCATTCCTAGTCCAAGTGTTTATGACACCGGTTCCAGCTTTGATTCTCTTGGTAACTGCAAGAATTGCAGCTATCGGAGTGATAGCATCTCGCGCCAGACGAGACTCAGCGTGCCAAACAGATTCAAAACCCTTCGCCTCCGCATATCGAGCGTATTCTAATTCATCGACGATAGGATGCTTATCTTGCAGGTATAGGCCGACTCGATCCAAACTGAAATCGCAAGCTAGATTTTTGATTTAAGGCTTTTAACTCAATTAAGGAAATGTTTCAGCCGGTTATTTGTGTGGAAAGGGCACTTCTCATAGAGAACGGCATCGTTGTTACCATGGATCTTCAAAGACGAGTAATTCCAGACGGTTCCGTTGCCATCCGGGGCGCCGCTATTGAGGCTGTTGGCAAGAGAACAGAAGTAAAGAGAAAGTTCAAACCTGAGCTTACAATTGATGCGGAAGGAGGCATTATTACACCCGGATTCGTTTGTGCTCATACACACCTGTATGGAATTCTTCTTCGCGGTTCGTCTCTAAGGATTCATCCTCCAACAGACTTCACGCAGAATCTTCAGAGGATTTGGTGGCCGGTCGATGAAGCACTGACTCACGAGGATGCTTACTCGAGCGCTCTCTCAGCTTCGCTTGAATTTCTAAGGACAGGGACAACGACATTTGCAGATACCTACTCGGGGCCTAACTCTATTGAGGGTGTTTTAGACCACATAGCACGGGCAGTGGAAGAGGTAGGAATACGAGGCGTCATTTCATTTGAGGCAACGCAGAGGCATAATCACGAAGAAGGGTTTCGAGGTTTAAAGGAGAACCTGCGCTTCATTGCGAAGAAGCAAAATCAAAAAGTCATGAGTATGATAAGTTTGCATGCGTCATTTACCATAAGTGATGAACTCATCAAGGCCGTGGTGGAGAGTTCGTCGAAAACTGGAGCTACTGTGACTATCCATACTTCTGAAGGATTGGGAGACCTTTATCATAATCTCGAAAGATATGGTAAGAGAACTGTCGAAAGATTAAACGATCTGGGTCTTCTCGGACCAAAGACAGTGTTGGCGCACTGTGTCAATGTCAATAGAGATGAATTAGAACTCATTCGAAAAAGTGACACAAGGGTAGCGCACAACCCGATGAGCAACATGCTAAACGCAGTAGGGGTTGCACCGGTGACGAAGATGCGTAACCTCGGAATAACGGTAGGGCTCGGAAACGACGGATACATCTTCGATGTTTTTGAAAACATGAGGACCGCCTTCATACTCCATAAGATTCATCATCGGGATCCGAGGGTCATGACGCCCCTTGAAGTATTGGAGATGGCTACGATTAATGCGGCCAAAAGTTACGGGTTGGGAGACGCCATAGGTTCGATCGAAGTGGGAAAACGGGCTGACATCGTCGTAATAAAACCAAAGCTTTTGCCCACGCCTTTATCAGCTTCCTCAGTCTACGGCCATTTAGTCAATACTATCGATGGAGATGATGTCGATACAGTGTTGGTTGATGGCGAGGTGGTTCTCCAAGAGAGAAGGCCAACTAAGGTCAAAATGGATAAGGTTTCGCAGATATCACGAAGATCAGCATCCAAATTATGGAGGAGGCTTGCCAAGGTTAAGCCTCAGGTGGACTACATCAAATGAAAGAATTAGGAGACGTCTTCGACGTTTCCCAAGAGGTAGCGTCTTCCGCGTTTAAACCGCGTAGGGCAGATTCTAGGAAGGGAGAAAATGGGGTCATAGGAGTGGTAGGGGGCAGCTCACTCTATCATGGAGCCCCGACCTTGACTGCCCTCGCTGCATTGAGAAGTGGGGTGGACTTAGTTTACCTGTGCGTTCCACGGGCAATATCAACCGCAGTCAGAGCCATCTCTCCGAATCTGATAGTACTCCCCCTCCCCGATTCAAAAATGACTATTGGCAACGCCAACAAGCTTCTCAAATGGCTTCCAAAAATTCAGGCTCTTGCAATGGGGCCGGGAATGGCTAGACAAAGAACCGACGGCATGATAAGGATCGTCGGCGAACTCGCCTCAAACGGCGTAAAGATACTGCTCGATGCCGATGGACTTCACAAGGAAGTGGTAGCTCGTCTTCGTGAAAGACCTGCGGTGATAACCCCTCATGCAGGCGAGTTCGCTAGAGTTTTCGGCGTAGAGCTAATCACAGAGACGGAAAAAAGGGTAGCAGCAGTGAAGGAGGCTGCCTCCCAGTCGAGAGTCACGATATTGCTGAAAGGTCGTGTTGATGTAATTTCAGACGGCTCAAGAGTTGCCCTGAATCGAACCGGAACGGCAGCTATGACCGTGGGAGGAACTGGAGATGTCCTCTCTGGCGTTGTTGCTGGCCTCATGGCCAAGGGTGCTGAGCCCTTTGAGGCTGCTGTAGCTGGGGCGTATGTGAATGGACTGGCGGGGGAGAGAGCGGCCGAGAGACTCGGGTTGCATATTACCGCAACTGATGTCATAGAGGAGCTTCCATTCGTCATGAAGCAATTTGATAAGATCGTTGGTTGATGAGTCGGTGTCCGAACGAGCAAAGTGTTCAGCTTCCGCCAGCGCATCATCTAACCAAGAGTATGACCTTTCAGCCGGGCTGATAGCGACCGCGACCACTATACGAAATCTTGTCGCATCGCT
>JAHFOH010000156.1 GCA_023266955.1 Nitrososphaerota archaeon | reverse complement strand
CCTCGACTTCTAAGGAACTCGATTATCGCTTCATCAATCCAACGAACATAGCTGGTGAAGTATACTCTCCCCGTAGTGTCGGTGTCGCTGAACTTCACTCTAACGGGATGACGCTCCTTAGTTGACCGTGGCGGCCTGATGTGGCTCAACTGCGGAACTTCCCTACGACTGATGAATATATCTCCAACCTCTTAACTCCCCTCTACTGAGAGGACTACAGAGATGGTGGGCGTGAAACTCAGCACACGAAGTTGACACGTAACCCAAAGGTGTCGCCTGAAGCGTTAACTCATTATGTGATTATGTGCACCTCGTCATCCTTTTAACGTGACCACAGTACTATCCTATTTCAAAAGAGGATGCGTGGATGCCACGGTCACAATGGCTGATTCCTTTAGGGGACGTGACTCCTCAGGATAGGGAACTGGCTGGTACGAAGATGGCGCGACTGGGAGAACTTCTGAGGATGGGAGTGCCGGTTCCGCAAGGGTTCGTCATAACTAGTGTAGCGTTCAAGAGGTTTCTTGAAAGACGCAACCTATCCCAGGAAATACGGAAGACGCTTGGTAGAATCAAACCCACGATTGAACAGACCGGTAAACTGGATCCAGCGCTGGCGAACTTAAGAGAGTTTTTGGAATCAGCCGAAATGCCTGCCGAGCTGGGTGCCATAATCCACCAGGGCTATGATGATCTTTGCAATGCGCTTGGTGTCAGAGGAACACCGGTTGTAGTTAGGTCAAGCGCTACATCGGAGGATGCAGCCGAAGCTAGCCTTGCAGGTCAATTTGAAACCTACCTAGGAGTCAGCAAGGATGATCTTGAGACATTTGTGAAGAAATGCTGGGCGAGTCTATTCACTTCACGTGCAGTGACCTATCTAGTGAAGAAGGATCTTCCCCTCGAACGAGCCCTCATGGCTGTCGGTGTTCAAGAGCTTGTTGACGCTAAATCAGCTGGAGTAGTTTTTACCATCGACCCCGTCACGGGTAACTCATCTAAGATTGTCATAGAGGGGTCATGGGGGTTGGGAGAAAGCGTGGTACAAGGTAAAGTCACCCCAGACCGATATACGTTAGACAAGCACTCGCTTGCTATCGAGAGCACACTCATCTCCAACAAGACCACGGGCTTATTCTATGACCCAGCTAAGAAACAAATCGCCGAAGTTGCGGTCCCTAAAGAGGCTGCTTCCAAGCCGTGTCTTTCACAAGAAGAAGTGATCGAGCTGGGAAGACTTGCGAAGCAAATTGAGGAGCACTACGGCGGGGCGCCTCAGGACATCGAATGGGTTCTGGAGAAGGAGACAACGAACCCCGGAAAGTTCAGAATCGTTCAGTGCAGGCCGGAGACGGTCTGGAGTGCGAAGAAGAGTGGAGGGTTCGATGTTGTGGACTACATGATCGATAGTCTCTTTAGAAGGAAAGACAAGTAGAAGTCCCAATTCCTCTTAACTCCAGACAGCTGAAAACGCTCTTCACACTGCGTATATTTTCCAGTCAGTCCTAAGGGCAGAAAAATGGTGACGCGGTCGCCGGATGCAGACCGCGTATTTTTAGTTTGCTAGCTATTCCTTCTTTTTGCCTATGAATGTCGGGCCAGATAGCAAGAGAACGCCTATGACGCCGATGATGACACCAACCAGTGTAGTTGACGAGCCCGCATTAGCTACCGCCCCGCCGATAAGGACCAACACCAAGCCGCCGGCGATTTGCAACCAATTCGACATTTGGCCTACACCGTTGGTTTGGGTAGAGGATTGTAGAATAGACCGAGATGAAGACCGTAGATTGAGTGCCAGACCAAGTTGTAAGCGAAGTTTGCATAGCCCCAAGTCCCGAAGAGGAATCCGGTGCCGAATAGCAGGGGCATCCAGAGTGAGGAGCTGATTATCCAGAGCGCCCATCCCCACAGCAGGCCCTTAACTAGGTTATTTCGTGTGTTTAGTCTTCCAGGGAAGTTAGGATGCACTACGTATACGAAGATCAGCCCGAAAACAATGCCCTGACCGTAGTGCGCTAATGCGCCCAGGGTGTAAGTGAATTCGCTTGAAAGCTTTAGACCTAGATTTCCGGCAGAGCCGGCCCACAAAAAGGCGTTAAGCGAGTTGAAGTCGAACTGTGTCCAGCCGACTGCTTTGAACCAGATACCGAAAGCAGTTGCCATAATCACACCGATTGCAGATGCGATAAAGCCTGAAACAAGGCGACTTTCTGAGACGTAGAAGTGAACTCGCCCTCGAAGTATTTCCTCTGTAATAGACATTGAGGACAATGAGGGGCTATTTCTCTTTATAAACCTGAGTTATGCAGCTACGTTCGTCTAAATCACCGATAATTTCTTCGTGCACTTAGTTGTATTGAAGTGACATGGCTAATCGGTGTCTTAGATCATTTGTAAATCCGCACTATTCCTCTCGTACCATCTACCCTAACCATCTGACCAGTCTTAATTTGCCTAGTCGCAATCGCTGTTCCGACTACACAAGGTACACCATACTCTCGACTGATTATTGCAGCATGAGTAAGGGTTCCTCCTCCATCGCACACACATGCAGCTATCTTGGTGAATGCAGTCGTCCAATTGGGTGAGGTCGCTTCACAAACAAGAATCTCACTCGGCAGTATTTCGTGGAGCTTCTCGGCACTGTGGAGAACTCTCGCCTTACCCTCGGCGACTCCTGAGGACGCCGCAACGCCCACGAGCTCTTCCACTTTTTCCTTCTCATGACGGATTGATTCCAAGAAAGCGTGATGAACTCCGAAGATCTCTATGAAGATCGGGTCTGTTACTTCATTTGGCACCGCCCCTATCAGTTTGGGAAGCTTGGGTCTTTTGTCCCTCCATCGGTAATAGTATTGTTTCCTTGCCTTGACCACTCGCTTCATACGCCTCCAGTCATAGCTTCTGACATCGTCTAACGCCTCCATGAGCTCAGGATAGAACATGAACAGAGTGTCATCAGGTTCTGCGAGTAGCTTCTGCTTAGCAAGCCGTCTGCCGATTTCAAGACATATTCTCCGCAGAGGAATGGTAGCACGCAGATCTATGTAGAAGTTATGTTCATCATTCCACCATGCAAAGTTCGCTTTGCGGTTCACCTCTAACATGGTAGTGAACTTTTTTCTATCCTCCTCGTTCGCAATCTTCTGCAGCGCAAGCTGCAGTGTTTTCTCCCTTACTTCCAATGCCTCTTTTCTTCGGGCATCAAAATCATAGTCCGTCTCTTTCATAAGGAAGGTTTTGATGTTTCCTAGGGGAGTGCTAGGGTCCTCAATCCAACTAGCAAGCATTATGTCCGATATACCCTCCGTTCGCCACCCGTAGAGGGCTACGAACTTGTTGAACTCCTGCAGCCACGTTCTTCCTGAAGGACTCTTTTCCAGCTCGCCACGTATCTGGTTGAGTCTCTTCTGCAGAAAGATTTGTTCCAACCCCAATGTGCTAGCGAGTCTTGCGAGTCTCCATAACTCCTTGTCAGTTTCGACGAACTTGGTGTCGTATCCTTGGAGCATCTTCGGCACCTCGCTTGATTCAATTCCAAGGTCTATTGCGAGCTGTCTGAAGGCGACGTAGTTAGAAGCAAGCGGGTACATTACGTCAAAGTGGATTTGCCAACATCTCTTGTGGAAGCTTCTCGCTTCTTCAAGTAGACGCCGAAGCTCGCCTGGAAATGATGCTTTTTCCAGATTGTATTCCTCAAAGTACTTCAGACCCTCCATAATCTCGTCGGTATATCCTTGCCAGATTTTACTGAAATTTTCAAGGAATGGCGCTACAGTGGCTCTGAATCTC
>JAHFOH010000034.1 GCA_023266955.1 Nitrososphaerota archaeon | reverse complement strand
AATGATCTCCAGAGCGTCTCAAGATGTCTACCTTTATCCCGGTGAAGTCATTGGATCGGGAACTGTGGGAACAGGCTGCATTCTCGAACTTGGTCCCGAGAAGTACGGATGGTTAAAACCGAGTGATGTCGTTGAGTTGGAGGTGGAGAGACTTGGTGTCCTTAGAAATACCGTCGGCGAAGCGAGGAGGAAGGTGCAATAATGCCAAGCTACCACTCCCTAGGTCAAATCCCTCCGAAGAGGCACACCCAGTTCAGAAAGCCAGATGGAGGATTGTATCACGAAGAAGTCTTTGGAACGGAGGGATTCTCAGGACTATATTCTATCCTGTATCACCATGATCCGCCAACTGAAGTAACTAGAATCGTGAAACTGGCAGACGAAGAGCTTGGGCAATGGAATCTGTCTGAACATAGGCATCATCATATCAGGACGAAGAACGTGGAGGAGGGGAAGGATCCAATTGAATCACGAAACATGCTACTGTTCAACAATGATGTCTCGATCTCCGTCTGCCGCCCTAGAGAATCGATGAGGCATTTCTTCCGTAACGGAGAGGCTGATGAACTCTATTTCATACATGAAGGCAAGGGTGAGCTTCAAAGCATCTTCGGAACTCTTCCATTCAATCAGGGAGACTATCTAGTCATTCCAAGAGGCACGACATACAGACTGCAACTGGGTGAGGCCTCGTGCAGATTTCTCCTAATAGAGTCTCCTAGCGCAATTGAAACACCCAAGCGATACAGGAACGAGTATGGCCAGCTTCTTGAGCAGTCACCATTCTATGAGCGAGATATCAAAAGACCCAGCAGCCTTGAAACGTTCATGGAAACTGGGGATTTCGAAGTTAGAGTGAAGATAGGACGATCGTTGATGGCATACCATTTCAATCATCATCCTTTTGATGTTGTGGGCTGGGACGGATACTTGTATCCCTGGGCTCTTAACATAGCTGACTTTGAGCCTATCACCGGTAGGATTCATCAGCCTCCACCAGTGCATCAGACGTTTGAAGCTCAGGGATTCATGGTGCTCTCATTCGTTCCTAGGAAACTTGATTATCATCCCCAAGCAGTCCCTGTGCCCTATTATCACAGCAACATAGACAGCGATGAAATGCTCTATTACGTGAGCAGCCAATTCATGAGCAGAAAGGGGATTGAATTGGGCTCCATTACACTTCATAGAAGGGGGATTCACCACGGCCCCCAACCAGGAGTAGTTGAATCCAGCTTGGGCAAGGAGAAAACAGAGGAGTATGCGATAATGGTTGAAGCCTACAAACCATTAAACCTCACGAAGATGGCTGAGAGATATGATGATCCGAGCTATCCTTTCAGTTGGCTTGAGGGAGTGAGGTGATGAAGGGAGCTGGCTGCCTTGTCTAGGGGAACATATCTTTGGCTAATCTCCAGAACAATCAAGCCAGATAGACTAGATGATTTCAACGAGGCGTGGACGCCTAAGAGAAGACCGAAGGGCCTTATCACAGCCTATCTTTGTATATCTGACAAAGATGCTAACGAAATCATCGGAATCAGCGTCTGGAGCAGCAGAGAAACATGTCAGGCCTACATGCAAAGTAGCAAGGAGAAGGAGAGAAGGGCAGCCATGAGACCGTTAATCGAAGGTGTAAACTGGGTGGGATTCTACACTATCAGAAGCCAAATCGGTAGTTGGCATCATTCACCTCAAAACCGTTAAGAGCCCCTAAACTAAACAACCGAACGCCGAAGATGGCTGTCGGACGCTTCCAAGTTATGGCGACACTGCAGGCTGCAAGAGCCCACATGCTAGGTCTCCCCTTGGAGTCAGCGCTCTCGTGGGGACTAAATCGCGCAATCTTTTACGCTGCTGCTAAACGTGGATTCAAGGGAACTTCACCGCTAAGTCGAGAATTCAGGGAGGCGAGAGCGAGGCCTAAAGTTGAAGCAGTGGATATCTATCGTCTGGGTGATGAAATGGCGTTTAAGGAGGAGCGAGAGGGTAAGCTCTACTTTACCATAGGAGGAACAATACAAACAGAGAAAGACTTCAAAAGACAGATCGAATCAAGATTTCTCGGAGGCTTCAAACATGCTTGGGAAGAGGCTTTAGAAACTACTCGGAAATTTGACCATGAAACCATACTTTCCGGCAAGGCCTTCTTCGACTCAGTCTATAAGCCGAGAAGGGATGAGGTCGCTAACAAATGGACGGAATTAAGTATAATGAAGATCGTGCCACCCGTAAAACAGAACGAAAAATCGACCTAACTTCACAGCCGTGCCACCCGATAACCATCAGCTACAGCTCCTTGCGCAGCGAGTAATCTCCTGTGAGAGGTGCCCACGCCTCAGATTGCATTGCACAGAAATTGCTCGTAAAAAGACTAGGATGTTCATGGATTGGGATTATTGGGGAAAACCTGTGCCAGGCTTCGGAGACCCCCAAGCCAGCCTTCTCATAATTGGACTAGCTCCTGCAGCGCATGGTGCCAACCGTACTGGAAGAATGTTCACTGGAGATAGTTCTGGACAATGGCTAGTGAAGGCTCTTTATGAAACAGGTTTAGCCAACCAACCCTACACAGTCAGTAAGGATGACGGGCTGAAGCTGAAATCGGTGTATGTGACTGCAGTTGTGCGTTGTGCGCCCCCTAAGAATAGGCCAACAAGCGAGGAGATTGACAATTGTTCCGAGTACCTTAGCGAGGAATTGAGAATCCTAAAGAAGGTGAAAGTTGTCCTAACTCTAGGAAGAATAGCCTTTGAAAGTTATCTTAAGCTTGTAAACGGACGGGAAATGCATAGACTTCGATTCGGGCATGGCAAGGTGTATCGACTGAGCCACGGATCTCCTACGCTGGTAGCGTCGTACCATCCTAGCAGACAAAACACTCAGACTGGGAGACTGACTTGGAGGATGTGGATGAAAGTCTTCAGGAAGGTAAGAAGTCTGGTCCCGCCAATAGAATAAGTTGGCGTTGATTGTACTGCACTGGGAAAAAATTTCTGAAAAAATAATTTTTTCTGCGCAAGCCTAAGACATGCGTGGAACTCTAGTCTAACCTTCTTAGTACGGCACCTAGAATCCTGGCCTTTCCACCCGTCCTCTCAGCGATAGGATGCTGGCAAACTTTACACTTCACATCTTTGGTTGTGCTTGAAAATACAGGTTGCTCATTTCCACAGTTCGTACATTGAACTAATAGGAACGTACTCCTGGGTTTTGGAATAGGAATCCTCTCCCTCCTCATACTATCACCTAGGCCAAGATCTCCATCTTTCTCAGCCGGATTCCTTCTCTCATAATGGTGTGTCCACATTCCTTACACTTCAGTTTCAGAGTCTGCTTCTTAGTCGTCTTTGCGGTTCTCACGAGTTCAGGGAACTTCTGGCCTCCGTAACCCTTCTTATCCTCCGCGTGCCTCCTTGCACCCAAAGACATAACTCGCTCTTTACCCCTCTTATATATCGAAACAAGGTGAATCGTATGCCTCCTATCTCGGGGGCAATACGTGCGTATCTCCTTAGGAACTTTCATTACTCCTCCACCCAGATCTCCTCAACTATACCCTGTTTGATAAGGGGTTTAGCATTCTCCACAGGCAGATATGCGACGTCCTCTGATTGGAAAGGTCCATGCTTCACCAGATCGGTCCCCATGGTCGCCGGAAATGCCTGTAAAAACCTTACCGCCATATACTTAGACGCAGTCAGCCGGGCGACGGATTCTAAAACAGTGTTCTGACCGTCCCCAATTGCTGCTACGACTCTCCTCAACCTCTTTCGAGACAGCTCCAGTGGATCCACCACATACTTCTCTTCGGAGAGCAAGTTCTCACTACTGATTTCACCGTCTGCTTCAATCACCTTCCTAACTCTTGATTCCAAAAGCCTTTGCACTAGCCTCACTATCAACTCTCTCTCTTTCGCTGCAATCCTCCCCGGAAGATCCTCCCGTTCATGTATGACGCTGCTTCTGAAGGATCTGATGTGCCTTGCAGCGTCTCTATAGATTGTTTTGGGTATCTTCGTAAGCTCATCAGTCTTCTTTTCATTCTGTAGAAGCTCATACAGCTTTTCCAAAAGCTCCTCCAAACTACGGCACCTTAGCCACTCCTCTTCCTATTAGATAGACGGCGGCCATTGTCGGCAGCTTAAGCCGCTCGCTCCTATAGGGTCCGAAACTCTGACCACGTATCGTGAAGCGCGGTGAAATATCAACGAAAATTTCAATCGGTTCATCTCCCAATGCAACTGCGTCGTTGAATGCGTCAAAGCGGAATAGATCATCACACCTCCTCTTTAAGAAACCAGTTTCTCCATGGAGGGTTTCTGGGAGCCGAAAGATACGGTGAACGTCGGTTGTCACGCTTGTGTCTATTGCAACCCCGATCTTCCGTGACGCGTCCTCAAGCATCTTCTTGAACTTCGAATAGCCTAGTGTTTTGTAAATGTAGGCAATCTTCTCCCTACCATTCTTTTCAACTCCATCATAGCCCTCCACTTCCTCCTTGTTGAAGTATTGCGCTATCCTTCTTCTCCAACCTCCCTCGCCTACTGTTGGTAGTTTCCTATACAGTTCCTCGAAATTCGACTGAGGATAGATTCCGAGGAGTGCCGGGGTGAGGCCTAATCCTGCCACATAATCGGCGATTTCATTTCTTCCCATCTGATCTATCTCCTCAAACATCTTACTCTCAACAGCCACATGAAAACCCATGGAGCCTGAAAAGTATACTCGAATCTCCTTTTTCATCAAACCAAAATCCTGCATAAGGATGTCCAGAAGCTTGATTGTCTCCTCCTTAGCTCCTCCCACACACTTTCTACAAGACCAATTCTGTTCGTCAATTTTTGATTCCCCGCATCTGGGACACTTTTCAGGTTTGATTCCGATTTCTCTAAGACCACAATTTACGCAGGCCCATATGTCATGCTCCATTTTACATGGAAGACCGAGGTCATCGGCATCGATGTCAAAAGCCAAATCCCCTCCTATCCAACCCTTCTCCATCATCTGAAATGAAGGCTCAAGATAGTATGAGACGGAGTAGAATGCTGAGCGAGGCACCTCCCTCACCAAAAGGGCCTTGATTTCACCCGCCTCCTTGAACGCCAGATGTCTGATCATCCCGCCTTCAAAGGGCGTGTAGCCGAACTCTCGCCTATCAAAACGGCTAGGGATCTCAACCTTCTCTGCATTCTTGAAGTAGAATTCCCTGAAAATCCTCTTCATGCTGGAGAGGGTCGGTTCGTCCACGCTCTGGAGCTTCCTCTACCAGTATTTGCTTCTAGGGCTCTTTTAACTTTGAGAAGGGGTGCTACTCTTTCCCAGCTTTCTCCTTCCGCTTTCCACGTAGAAGTTTTGCACTGTACTTGCTGGGATACTGGAGCGGGCTTCTAATATTATAGCAGTAGATAGGATGCTTGTAGCACATTCCATGGGAGATGACTGTCCTGCAAGTGGGCACTTTATACTTCGTCCGTCCACCTCTTAATCCAGCTATATGTTCCACCTGATACCTAGCCACCCTCTCATCGAAGTCAGGTACCGTCTTATGCATCTCCACCACCTCGTCAACAGTCTTACCGACATTGAGCAGGTACGTGGCCATGAAGAATCGACCGAAGTGAGGAATATTTTCACTCTTGGATTGAGATTCAAGCAGATGGACAATACATGGAGGATAATCCTCCGGCTTTCTCCCCCTTTCGTATTCCAAACGCTTGGGTGTAGGTGTGGCCTCAACTATCTCATTCACGATCTTCTCGAGAGCATCTGGAAGCTTAGGTACGGAAACCGATTTGGCTCTAGCGTAGATGGTTTTGCTTATCTCCTCCCTGAATAGACGGATGAGGTCGGGCCTAGTCAAGAATACGTAACCTCCATCAACTATTTGATTTAGCAGCCGCCATTTGTCAGAGGAGAATTTTGGAGCCCTCTTCAGATACTCGCTCACAGGCACCTTGAATTCCAGTGGTCTTCCCGCTAGTTCCAGATTTGCTTGACTGACATCGATGCTTGTGGAAGCCTCGACTATCCGCTCGATCATCCAAGGCTTCTCCTTACTGAGTAGCTTCTCAACTCTAATCGCTTCTGTAAGAGCGAACCTTGAGAGAAGGTGATCAAGCTTCGTTGCCTTTACGAGTAGGATAGAGACGGCGAAGGACAGGATGTCCTTCTCATCCACCTCTTCAGAGGGATCCTTTCCCCTTGCAGCTTCCATCACCCTCTGGGTAGCTCTCTCGAGGATGGCGTGATAGTCAGGCTGAGCTAGGGCCCCCACGCTTAGGCCATGGCTTCTAACGTATTCTCCTGCCTCAGGAAGAAAGGGGTATTTGGCAAGGTCATATAGCCCTAGCTCCGAAGCCATCAAGTCAGCAACAGCCTAGGTTCTAGCTATTGAGGTTTACTTATTTCATTACGTGTTGGATAACGTACTCACGGTCTACGGTTGTTCATTGAAGCCGTGCCGTCCCAAAGTGTCTTAGACTAAGCCCAAAAATCCAGATCAGATCACTGAGTACCAACACTCAGCATATTGGTGAGCTAATCTTGTAAAAAGGTCTTTAAACGCAGATAAAATTATTCGATCCCAATACTTTGGTCATCAAAGTCCGTGACGCCATGACCCGTGGAGTGGATACGATAGATGAGATGAGGAACGGGTCGGAAGCCGCGAGGGCAATGAGGAGAAAGAGGAGGGGATGTCTCGTTGTAGTTGCCAAGGGAAAGCCTGTTGGCATAGTCACGGAAAGGGACTTGGTCAGAAAAATCTTAGCGGGCGGAAAGGACCCGTCGAAAACTAAGGTCTTGACCATCATGTCAAGGCCCCTGATCACCATTGATGTCGAAGCTCCTTTACGTGACGCCGCCCAGAAGATGGTTCAAAATAAGATAAGGAGACTCCCAGTCACTGAAGGAGGAAGGTTGGTGGGAATGTTGACTACCACTGATTTGGCGAAGGAGTTGAGCGAAGAGGGTCTCTGGAAGGAATTCGAAAAGGCGATAATCCGAGCGGGAGAATACGGCGGATATCCTTACGCCTGAATTTTAGATGCTCTAATCGCCATTACCATAGACTAGATACTCGACACTAACTATCAATACCACTTTTGTGTGCACTCTTTCTAACGGCAACATGTGAAATCTCTTAAAGGCTAAGTAGAGGCCGATTCGCAACAAGGCAAAGAGGTTTCACGCCGTTATGGAGACTGAGCTGCGAGAGATACCTGAACAAGGCGAGTTAGTTCTCGCGACAGCCCGTGAAATAACCTCTCACGGAGTGTATGTGACGCTCGAAGAATATGCAGATCTAAGAGGTTTCCTCCACATATCCGAGATATCAACGGGCTGGGTAAGGCATATTGAAAGATATGTTAAGCCCGGACAGAAGGTCGTTCTAAAAGTAATTCGAACTAACAAGGCGAGGCGAGAGGTTGACCTATCCCTAAGACAGGTTACAGGGGACGAAAGGAAGGAGAAACTCATTGAAGTGAAGAAGATGGAAAGAGCAGAGACCGCGCTCGATGCAGTAAAAACAAGGTTAGGCATCAACGAAGACGAACTGAAAAGAATCAAGACAGCCATGTCCCAGGAGTTTGGAACACTCTATGACGCACTGCTGGAAGCAGCTCGAAAGGGCGCTAAGGCTCTGGAGAAACTCACTCTAGGTGAACAGTACCTCTCAGTAATCGAGAGTGTAGCCAAGGAGAAGATTCCTCTTCCAACAGTGGAGGTTAGGGGGATAATTTCATCGACATGTCCCCTACCGAATGGGGTTGAGGTGCTTAAGGAAGCTCTATCAGCGGGCGAAAATGTGAAGGGATCGTCAGCGACAGTTACGATTACCTATGTGGGGGCTCCGAGGTATAGAGTAGCCGTGACCGCTGAGAATTATAAAGAAGCTGAGAAAGTTCTTGAGGCTGCTGTTGAGAAAGTTCGTGGAATAGTCGAAAATAGTAAGGGATCCTTCGGCTTTAAGCGGGAAGAATCGACTAGGCGAGCAGTTGAATAAACTTTTGAGACGTTGTCCCGTCGACGGAAACTACACGCTTCAGAAGCAGTGTCCAAAATGCGGGACTCAAACTGTTTCCCCTCATCCACCGAAATTCAGCCCTGATGACAAGTACATTAGATACAGACTTGCTGCAAGATACGTGCACGATAAGTCACAGTAGGAAAATAGCGGGTAGACAGCTACTTTACGAGCTGGTACACCAAAACGGCTGTGACAACGCTGGCGCCCCCACCAAGACTCACCGGCTTGTCAAGGCTCGATGAGGCGAAGGCCAGCTTCAATGGACCAGCACCGTCTTTAGGATATTTAATCTGAAGTGAATAGACGCCTACAGATCCTCGATCGTACTGCTGTGTTAACTGTCCCTGAGTATTGAGGAAGCCTATTGGGCTGAGTGGGAACATCTTTCCTACAAGCGTGTTATCCCAAAAGTTTTGTCTGGGAGTGAATTCATCTGGATACAGGAACTTTGAGATATCTAGCTCAGCTATTCTAATGAACCACTGCTTTTTGCTTTCATCTCCCCCTAGGACGCTGCCAGATCTCGGATCCTGTAGAAAATAGAGAGTTTGCCCCTGTTGCTCAAACTTCAGTGCTGCCATGAAAACGACCACGTAATCTGCTTTTAGATCATGAATGATTTTCAGAGCCTGAGTCTCGTTTGACATGAATGCTCTTGCAATCAAAGCGATACGTGTCCCATTAAAAGTCGCATTATCATCTAGAGTAGTTCGATTCCCCATCACAGTGATCCAGTATCCATAGTCCCACCATGCCATAATTACGGTGGGCTTGCCATCGGGCTGGTAAGCGGGTGTGTTCTCTCTAATCCAGCTTAAGGTCTCCCTCCAATCTGATATCTCACTTCGGAAGCCCACTCCTGAGTTTGCCAAGCTCACGGGGAAGTTGGCAGTTTCAATCCAATTAGTAGCTGGAGGATATATTGCTGGAACAGCTAAGAGCCCTATCATTGCGAACGAGTAAAGGACCTTTACCTCGGTCTTGGTTTGAAAACCTCGCGGCCTTTTCTTACCTGGGAGAACGGGGGAAGACCTCATAAGAGTTGATGACAATTCGACAAAACCTACAGCGCCTAGGATGAGGAATGCGAAGGATGCGTAGACTAGAAGTCTGGAGAACGATGATGCTATGTAGATTCCACCTATTCCAGCTAGTAGAGCGAAGACCGAATGTATGGTTCTCTTCCTGATGAGCATGATTGCGCCGAAAGCAGATAGGAATATCATTACAACGAAAGAAGCAAAGTAGTCGCTTCCGGTAGGAACAAAGTGCTCTGCGACTGATTCAACCAGAGGACTAGTGGTTCTCTGAAACGGATAGATGGCTGTCAGATATCTTCCGCTTAAACCACTCACCAAGCCGAAGCTAAAGGAGGCGAGGCCAAGTAGAGCTAGTCCAACCAGAAGTTTCCCCAAAGTTCGGATGTAGTTTCTCGGTTCAGTCCATCTTCTTACCAAATACGAGGACAAAACAAAGACCAGACTCGCAAGAAGAACTACGCCTGCGGGATTTGTGAATACCGCGATTCCAGGTCGCGGGAGAAACGCACTGAAGATTAGGGTTGAGGGTACAAGGGCGCCTGCGGCATATACAGTCTTCCTATGGTCAACATCAAGGAAAGGAGTGACCAGCAGCACTCCTGCGAAGATTACTGTAAAGAAGTATGCTCCTCCCCACGATGTGTTAGCATATCCCAAGAGGAAGCCGGTTATTGCCGCTCGCCAGACGGTTCCGAAATTAGATGTCTTTTCATCATAGATCGATAGGAAAAAGTAGCCGGCCAACGTACCAAGGAGGAAGGCTAGAGGCTCGGACTTGTACCAACCAAGACTGCCTCTCTGTATGATGGGGGGGGAAACCGCGAAGAGAAGGGAAGCAAAGATACCCGCGGTTGTGCCTCCTATCTTCTTCACTAACAGAAAGAGAAGTAAAGTAGTTAACGCTCCAACGAAGACCGGGAAGAGCACAAGGAAGTCGTAAAGACTCAGATTTACGGCGAATAGTTTTGTGAATAACAGGTAGAGCACAGCTCCAGCGTAATGTAAGCCAACCTGAGAAGTGGCGGCAACGTTCCTTCCCTCCGGATACCAACCACCCTTATCAACCCATGAAAAGTAGTCAAACAATCCTGGTATACCCCGCTGGTTAAAGTGATCAACAATGAAACTTGCGCCTCTATAATCGAAGTACGGGTCAAACTCATTCAGGTAGAAACCATATTTGGCTGGAAAGACACGCATCATCATCGCAACTGAGAAGATTGCAACGAGTGATAGACCGAGCATTGCTGATCTTCTTTCAAGAGTAGGGCGTCTAAGAAATCTTGAAAGCGCTGCTCTGCTGATTTCTATCCCTCGAAATTTCAAGTGCTCCAGCTTTAGAATTACTGTAAGTTTCAGATGTTAAAAAGGTTCACGTGCAAGGAGCCGGATAATTCACTTCTTTGTCATTAATTCTCTCAGAAAGGACACGTATTCTTCGGGGCTGAGAAGATTCTTTGATTCAGCATCAAAGTCCCTAGCTGATACCTCGATTAGCCAGCCCTCGCCGTATGGTGACTGATTGACTAACTCAGGCTTCATTGATAGCTCTTCGTTCACTTTCAGCAACTTCCCGGAAACGGGTGAGTACACATCTGAAACTGCTTTGATAGATTCCATTGATGCCATAACACCCATCTGCTTTACCTCTCCGCCAACCTGAGGGAGGGAAACGTAGACAACATCGCTCAAAGTTTTGGCAGCGTAATCAGTTACACCCACTAGAACTCTGTTCTCCGCGAGTTTCTTCACCCATTCGTGCTCCCTCGTGTAAAGAAGGTCGTCAGGAATTTCATATCCGTCGATCCGCATAGGCGGCTTGACGCTGAATAAGATAATAATTCTTTGTTTACCTGCTGAGAATGCGACGGCTAAGCATTGTAAATTGTAAATCGATATTTAGGGATCTAGATTGCTATCAGAATTAACTTAGAAGAATAGTCTTGACTTCTAGCCTTTCCCGAGATACTCGGTCTTCTCCAAGCAGTTCTTCAATGGATTTACCTGTAGTTCTAGGCAGAGGCTTTGTTCTTCCGGGTGCAAAGGTGCATTAC
>JAHFOH010000155.1 GCA_023266955.1 Nitrososphaerota archaeon | reverse complement strand
CGTCTTCAGGCTGAGGCTCTAAGGCGGGGGATAGATTTGGAGATGATTCACATAGATACAGCTGAGAGCTATGCAGCTGGTCATTCAGAGGAAGTGGTGGGTGAAGCGATTAGAGGTTTGCGTGACCGAGTCTTCATAGCCACAAAAGTCTCCCCGGAGCACTTCCATTACGATGATGTCATCAAAGCTGCTGAGGGAAGTCTAAGAAGGTTGGGAGTGAGCTATGTGGATCTGTATCAACTTCACTGGCCTAACAATAGGATTCCGATTCAAGAGACGATGAAGGCCATGGAACACCTTCTCGAAAAGGGCAAAATCAGATTCATAGGAGTCAGCAATTTTTCAGTTAATGAAATGAGAGAAGCGCAGGAAGCCCTCTCTAATGCTGAGATCGTGTCGAACCAGGTTGAATACAGTCTCATGGAGAGGGATATCGAGCCGGAGCTTCTACCCTACTGTGAGAAGGAGAGGGTGACAGTCATTGCATATAGTCCGCTAGCGAGGGGTGACCTATTGAGCGGTAAATCTAGGCAAGTGCTTCACACGATCTCGGTGAAAAACGGTAGGACGCCTGCTCAGGTTGCCTTAAACTGGCTGATCGCAAAATCTAACGTAGTGGCGATACCTAAGGCTGCTAAGGTCGAGCACCTGCAGGAAAACGCTGGCGCCGCAGGCTGGCGCATATCGAGTCAAGATGCTGCCATCCTTGAACAAGCTTTCACACGATAATTGCAACACACGCCTTAAGCTTTCTCGCAATGAGACTTGGTTGATAGGTTGAATTCGCATCAGTTTTAAGTACACACAGCAACATCGTGCATAAGATGCAAGCTCTCAGAATAGGCAGAAGCGGTCTCATCGGAATCCTCGTTACAGCAATAGGAATAATCCTCCTAGGCTTCACATTCATCAACGCGTACGCCGTTTTTTCAGCATACTTCCCCTTTCAAGTCTCGGGCAGAGATCTTACTGCCACACTGTCAACGCTTCTTGGCGCAGCTATTCAAGCAATGTTTCTAGGAGTTATGGCTTGGGTAGGATCCATCCTCCTTCTGAGAGGAGTGGACTTTCTGAAGGTCGAAAAGGGAGTAGGCATGGTCACCTTCAAGGTTGAGAAGGGTGCAGGTTTATTCACAACACCTCAGGAGTCTGAGAAAGAGAAGAGTTAACGAGCAGCTTACGAAATGCCAAAGCCTACAGAAGCTATCTCGGTAAGGGCACTTCAGCTGGTTTCATTAGCACTGACGGTGGTGACTATCACTGCTGTGGCAACGGTAGCCTACTCAGGCTATCTAGAGGTTAGTTACCTGCAGAGTGGCTTTCAAGCAAAGGAGC
This sequence comes from Nitrososphaerota archaeon, assembly GCA_023266955.1. Taxonomy (GTDB): domain Archaea; phylum Thermoproteota; class Nitrososphaeria; order Nitrososphaerales; family JAHFOH01; genus JAHFOH01. The sequence goes on along the minus strand of JAHFOH010000155.1, from coordinate 2,479 downwards.
CTCCTTTGCGCTTTGAACCTATTAACGGACAGCAAGCTCTTGTGCTTAACATCACAATTCCTAATCAGGGGCTCTATCCGCTTGAGCTTTCTGTTGGTACTGCGTTCATGTACAAGGACAATATAATCGCCTCAAACGAGAGTTCAGTTGTTACGATACCTCCAGGTTCAAGTGGTCCTCTCAGAGTTATTCTTCTGGTGAGGCTGCAGGACTTTCTTAAGAATAGTGAATTAGCTTCAAAACTACGAACAGGCGGAGCACCAGTCAGCATTACACTGAAGGTTACAGCCACCGTTGTTCCATTTTTGAGTGTCGACGCTAAACTCGCGATTCCTTGCACGGCTACCTCGGATTCCGGATTAGTCTTAGCATGTCGGCAGCCCGGGGGGTAATCAGTCATATTCGCGCACTATCAAGAACAACCGAATGTTCCGCCGTCAAGCTTGGTGAATGCGTAAGTGGTCTTTGGATTCACGACGGCTGAATTTGTAAAAAGAGTTGTTGGAGCTATAGCATACATAACGTTGGATTTGGTATTCTGGCTAATTATACCACTGCTGGTCTTTCAATCACTAGGGCAGGTCTCTAAGTCACAGATACCTCTCCTAGCTGCTCCCATCATTCTACTCAGTGCAATATCTCATATATGGACTCGCAATCCTATAGGGTATATCACTGGGGCAGGAGCGGCAGTAGCCTCTACATACTTCCTCTTGTTGGTTACCAATACAGGCTCGCTGACCACTGACGTCCCCATTCCCGCATCCCCATTCCCCCTTACTGTCACTCTCAGGTTTCCTACGTTGCTCTACCTCCTGATTGTCCCGCTAGCAGTTACGATTGCGAAGAACATTTGGGCTGCCGTTCACACAAGCAGCACACCTGAGATTACTCTAGAGGAGAACAGGGAAATCTAATTTACACAATGATCGTAACTAGGTTTCAATAAGAAGGCAGACGGGAGATCTGAACAATTCCTAAAACGCAGATTCGATGGAGGTATTTCAAAACGGCTTGAACAACATCAACCATAGGATGATAAAGAGCCCGCCAATTCCTATTGCAGCTAGAAGAATCGGTCTGGATGAAGAGAGAAGAGTTTCAAGGCCTTCAGTCCTAGTTGGAGTAACTGGTACATCTTTCTTCGCACCATAGAAGGGCTCAACTCCAACTGCTCTTCGAACTCTATCGTAATATCTGGTACCAAGAAGAAACATCGTTGCATACATTACCACACCCACCGCCAATGCAGTCCAGATCCAAAGATGACTCCACCAGTTACCCAAGAATCCAAGGGTCAAGCCGGTTACGAATACCAGAAGAACGAAGAGATGCACAAAACGTATTGAGCTTCTCGACAGCGTGAGGAGCCCACCTATATGCTCCACATTACGCTCACTCCTCAACCGTAAAGCAATTCCCATGGATATGCCGTGCACCAGCATGAAACCAAGCACACTTGAAATATGGATGAAGACTACCCATTCGTAAACCATTATCGCTCCCTTCATGCTTTCTCCTATTTTATTATAACGAATGAGTCATCCTAAAGGATAAATGGCGTCGAAGTCAAGAAATGTTGATGCAGCATCAGCATAGCCTCTGGATTGAAAGAATCTCAGGAAGGCTCAGCACTCCAGTCTGGATTGGAGCCATCGGTTATGCCGTGGCCTTGTATGTTGTGTTCGTTCTCACATATTTTTTGGTCGGGCTTTGGGATCTTTTCGTGAGCGACCGGATTTTCTTCGTTACGTTCTTCCTTCTCCCCAACGTGGTCCTTTTTCTCCTATTGGCGGTGCACATCCGCAGAAAGGTGGCTTCGCTTGAGGAATATGCGCTCTCAATGGTGGAGGATCCTCGATCCGTTACAGACAAGCTAGCGCGGCTCTCGAGTCTAAAGCCTATCGTGCTTGTCTCTGTCGTTCTTTTCATAATTGTCGGCACCTTTTTCCTCATTCGACCGGATCCAGGCAGCTCATTTCTTCAAACCTTGGCTACACAGCCTCCTTGGCTGGTGGACCTTTGGGTTGCTGCGACTCTTCTATGGGTTTGGGGTTACTCCATGGTTGGAATATACAGAATAGGCAAGCTTCCTATGAAGTTGAAATCATTTACAGAGGATAAAACTCTGGGATTGAAACCATTTGCATCAGCTTCCCTTCGCTTTACCGCGATCTATTACCTTCTCGTTTTATCCTTCATATTGGTCGATCTACTAAATCCAGTATCGCCGTTGGTCTTCATACGAGACGGAGCCCTAGCTGCATTTGGTCTTCTCTTATTCTTTCTACCCCTCTTCAGCATCCATAGAAAGCTACTTCAAGTCAAAACTGAAAAAATGACTTGGATAAACCGAAGGTACACTCAAGTTATGGAGAAAATTGAGGCCAAAGGCGACGCACCACTAGATGAAGCTGTGCAAGGAGAGCTCTCCAGCATAGATAAGATTCAGAGGGATATCCAATCAATCAAGCCTTGG
>JAHFOH010000154.1 GCA_023266955.1 Nitrososphaerota archaeon | reverse complement strand
TCAATCAAAGGGAGGTCGCGGATTGGGCGGTCAGATGCGTATTTAAATATTATTACTCCTTTAGTAATGGTACAAATTATGGGGGCTATTCTACTCGCTGAACTGTTTCAACAGCTGTAGCACTTCAAACTAATTTTCATCTGGGTCAGCGAAGGCGGCTTGATAGGCGATCTGAAGCTCAGCGGGGCGGAAGTCGAGCTTTCTTGGAGGACGTCTCAGGCTTCCACGGACTGCTTGATTTTCTTCATAAGCTGTCTGGTGTCCTTAACGTCAAAGTGTATTGCTACCGGTTTTCCTTGATTATGGTGGGGACCTTGATAGTTGCCATGTAAAGCAAGGCGAGTATCGCCTAACTGGAATTCAGTCCAAGGTGAATGCTCACGGCCCGATAGAGCCTTACAGGTTTGATTTTGAACACCTTCTGGTAGAATTTGAGACAACGGTCAAAATTAGTCACAAAGATGATCATGGGAGTGAGTCTTACAGACACTTCTTTTGCGCGAGTCAATGATTGTGCAAACTAGCCCGACTTTGCAAACTTCATCAGAGTGTTCTTCAATTCGCGTGACGTTGTAAACACGGTATCAGGTACCTTATTCCTTAAGTTCGCTACATCTTCTACCTTTCCATCCACAAAGATAATCGGAATATTCCTAGTTGCCTTAACATTACGCAAAACAAAGGCAAGTTCGCGGCCATGTGAAAGTTTTCGGGAAATGTCTATCAACACGATGTCTGGTGGATTTGCCTTAATCAGCTTGTATGCCCGGCCACCATCCTTAGACTCTACATCTATTGTCCATCCATCAACACGGAGTTCTTTTGCAAGTGCCTGGGCGGATAACGCATCCCACTGAACCAGGAATACCTTGCCTCTCATATTTTCATCCTCATCACCCCGGCCATTCAGACCATTGAAATCGTTAACGGTTGGGCATCAAATTTCAAAAGCGGGGGAATAGTTTCAAAGCCTGTACAGAGACTTATTCAGCCAAGGAACCAAGGCTGCCCTGACGCATTGTTCAACTAAAGCAACTCTTGATACTGTTCCTCTTGTAAGATGGTAAACGAAACCCTCTTTGTCACCAATATTCTTGACACCAGTTAGTTCTGTCGCGTAGTGTTCAAGCTCCCTTCCTTCAGAGAGTAGCTTGTCTACTAAGCTGGATGGTAGCATAAAGCCTAGTGATGAGCCAACAGAGAAACTCGCATTTCGGTCTAGGATTACAGCATACTGTTGGTTAAGGTAACTGGAATGTATTCCAAGAGGGAAGATACCAGCCTCCACACCAACACCAAAATCCGCATTTTCGTGTGTCAGACAGTATTCGGCTCTCTCCATGGCTCCTTCGATTATCTGATCGATGCCTATTGGTTGCGGCTTGGTTATGGGCGATGTATCAACTTCTCTAACCTCTGCGTCTCGAAAGAACTCCATGAAGACCTTTTTGACGCCTTGAACCTTAACAGGATTCTTTGTGCCGACGGCAACCAGCATACGAGATGAGCGTGAAGTATGGCTAGCATAAAGGCTGTGTCTTTCAGTTGTTAGCAATTCGTCGCGTTAGTATTAATTTTGGAAGAGTCTGAAGAAGTGATTTTCGGACCTATCCTAGTCTTGTCGTGGGCCAACCGTTTTATTGATTCGCGCAGGTTACGAGGCGTCAGACCGACGAATCCGCGGGAGGTGTGAGCTAATTCTATGATTGAAGGCGGCCTTTAGAAAGTCTAGGCACTCTTTTATGGGCTGTCTCTGGATTCCAATATTCCTACTGGTGTTCACAGATCTGAGAGATTGGAAGCTGATGTTGAGGCGATGCTAGTCGCTTCTGCTCAGGCTTCAAGTTCAGATTTGGATCAGAATGCTGTTTCACTTACGCTGCGGAGAAAGAGCAAATGATATTAAGCGCTTAAGCACTTATGGACTTATGGGCAACTTAAAGGTGGTCATTCATGACGAAGTTGAGGGTCGGTTCAGAGTGGCGGCGATGAAGAGGTATGGATATGGGAAGGGTGCGTTGAGCCGGGCCGCAGAGGAAGCTTTGCTCAGATGGTCATCTGATATGGAGAACATCGAGCATCCATTGGCGGAGGTGGAGGACCCTGTTGCTGCTATAGAAGGTATGTTGAAGCATGTTTCGAAGTCGTCTGTTGAGTTACAACATGAAGCAGCTCGGATTAGAGCTGAGAAGGCTCTGAAATATGCCACTCATAGACGCAAACGTCTTTCTTGAAGTGGAACTTGGGCAGGCAAGAAGCAAAGAGTGTTCGAGTTTACTCAGGCGGTTAAGCCGAGGTGAATTGGAAGCCTATACGACAGACTTCATTATCGACACAATAGCCATAACGATGGAGCGGAACCGATGCTCGGCCAAGTCAGTCAGGAGTTTTCTCCTGAGCATATTTCGCTACAGAGGGTTACGAGTTGTGACCCTGAGCCTCGTGGATAAAGTACAAGCCACTCGACACATGGAAGCCTACAAACTCGACTTCGACGATGCGACAACATTTCAAGCGATGAAGACCGTTAAAGCAAGTGAGATAGTGTCCTATGATCATGATTTTGACAAAGTTCCTGATATCAAGCGGGTGGAGCCCAGCGAATTAAGGTAGCTAGCCTCACTGCCTCTCTCATAATTTCACTCTATGGTGAAGAGGCCTGATGGGAACTGAAGCTTTAAGCATTAATCTCTTTCACCGTCATTGTGTTCGGATGTGAGTGAAGCATGAAATTTGGTCTGGTCTTCTGTGATCAAATTGTCAATCCGAAGAATTTAGATCAAGCATACCGGGATATGGTGGAGCAAGTACTGCTTGCTGAGAAGTACGGCTTCGACGCGGCTATGGTCTGCGAACACCACTTCACTGAGCATGGTTACTATCCCTCCCCTCTTCTAGTCTGCACTGGTCTTGCCCAAGCAACCAAGAAGATCCGTATCGGCACGGCGGTTCTTCTGCTCCCTTTGTGGAATCCTATTCATGTGGCAGAAGATGCGGCGACATTGGACGTAATTTCCGGAGGAAGGCTTATCCTGGGCTTAGGCCAAGGCTACAGGCAGGAAGAATTCGCTGGCCTGCAGGTCCCTCTGAATGAGAGGGCTGCAAGACTTTCTGAAGGGACTAAGATCATCCTTCGCCTCTTCACTGAAGACAAGGTCACCCATAAGGGCAGGTTCTACCAGTTCGAGAACTTGAAGCTGACACCCAAACCGGTTCAGAAGCCGCACCCACCCATCTGGATCGCTGCTAAGAGCGATTCTGCTGTGCGGCGGGCGGCGAGGTTAGGTGACGCGTACCTCTCCGACCCCGTTACGCCGTTTGGGGTACTGAAAAAACGCTATCATGCGTACCGCGAGGAGCTGCAAGGACAGGGGCGAGAGTTCTACAAATTAGAGCGACCCTCGTTTCGCGAGTGCTATGTAGCCGATAAGGGCCACGATGCCTGGGAAGAAGCTAAGGAGCACGTTTTGGAAATTTACGGCGACTACTACAAGTGGGGGCACCTTCAGGACGACCAAGGGAACCCCGTTAGACCTGGAGAGAAGAGCCACGAAGAATTCCTAGAGATTCTACGAAGTCGTTTCATCATGGGTGATCCTGATACAGTCATCGAAGAGATAACCAAGTATGAGCGGGAGCTAGGGATAACAGAGCTCATTTTCCGTATTCACTTTCCCGACATGCCTCAGAAGAAAGTGCTTAGCGCGATAACGTTGCTCGGCGAAAAGGTCTTGCCTTACTTCGCTAAACACTAACTTCTGATACCTTCTTAGAGATAGGTTCTCGGGATAATTGCAGCATTATGGAGCAACAGT
>JAHFOH010000153.1 GCA_023266955.1 Nitrososphaerota archaeon | reverse complement strand
CAGTGCCCGACGACGCCAAGAATCTTAGCCTTCTCTTCTTCATAGAAGCGAGGCCATCGAGAATCGTACTGTAGTATTCTGATATTGTTAACCGTCAATCGGAGCTTTCAGATTTCTTCATCCCACTTTCTTCCACCAACCCAGTCATCTGCTCCTTCAAGTGCCAAGGCAGTTCAAGGTAGACCTCTTCGAATATTGTTGCAAGCTCGGGCTTTGGAGACGTCTCGGCATACTGAACCGCATCAGAAATTTGCCTTTCGATTTCTTGCGTTAGCACTTGCTCATAATTGTCATCTAAGAGACCGCGCCTTTTGAGATACGTCCTGAATCTCGCAATCGGATCTCTCCTCTTCCACTCTTCCACCTCCTTTGAATCCCGATACTTGGCGGGATCATCAGCGGTAGAATGTGGGCCCATCCTGTAGGTAACTGATTCAATGAGAGTGGGGCCTTCTCCCTTGTAGGCTCTTTCTAGAGCCTCCTTTGTAGCTCGGTATACGGCGAGGACGTCGTTTCCATCAACTCTAACTCCTACTACTCCGTAGGCTTCGGCTTTTGACGCGATGTCTTCAGAAGCAGTCTGTTTCGTAAATGGAAGAGAGATGGCGTACTGATTGTTAGAGCAGAAGATGATTGTAGGGGTCTGAAAGACTCCAGCGAAATTCATCGCCGTATGGAAATCATTGGAAGATGAACTGCCATCTCCAAGGTAGGCTACACAGGCGATTCGGTCTCCCCGTAATTTGGCTGCCAGTGAAACTCCGACAGCTATAGGACACTGGGCACCAACTGGGGCTTCGATGCTGACGTAATTTATCGACTTATCACCGAGAGACATCGGCTGTTGCCTGCCTTTCGATAGATCATGTGCGGTACCATAAAGCTGAGAGAAGAAGGTGTTGAGACTCATACGCCGAGTAAATGCTACTGCATATCCTCTATAATGAGGTAGAACCCAATCATTTGGGGAGAGAGCGTAGCCGCTTCCCACATACGAGGCCTCTTCCCCCAAGCATGGCGTAAAGGAGCCTATGCGTCCCTGCCTCTGTAGGCTCATCGCCTTTGTGTCTACGGCTCTAACTAGAATCATCAAACGATACAGGTTCAGGTAATCTTCTGACGACAATTTTGGTGCGAGCTGCTCCTCGCACGATCCGTCCTCCCTAAGGATCTGAAGTATTTCTGCCAAGCCGGTCGTAGTCTGCCCAATAGCGGGGTGTAGAGAGCCTGAATATACCTTTGGATTCTCTAAGTGGAAGCAGAGGGGAGACTGAGCTTTCCCATTCGCTTCAACACTCTCTGCGCATTAAGTGTAATCATCTTACTCGGCTTGCCAGCTTCCTCGAGCTGAAGAGTTCTGCCATCGCCCCAGCCTCTCTCTATTACCTCTCTTTCCTCCGGCCTCCACGCTGCATCTCCACTATGCCACGGCTCTGGGATATGCCAACCTCTAGGAACCGCATCAAGAATCCATCTTCCGCCCTCTCGTGCTTTTAGAATCAACAGTTCAATGGCTTCTTCAAGCCTAGGGTCCTTAACTACGCCCGCTCCCGTAAGCACCCTCAGAGCATGAAGAATGTCGTAGCGATAGTGCAGAGGATAGTGAAATTTCATCCAGTCCAGCATGATCGGGGTGTTTGTTCTGTCTGATTTGTACAGCTTGTGACGGAGCAGGAATTCGGTTGCCTTGTCTATAGCGCTAGATATTTCACTTGTCTTAGGACTAACTTCAGTAAGGGCCCATAGAGGCTGAATAGTTGAACTGAAAGAACTGTGCCCCCTCCCGCCTTTGTTATCGCAATCCCATCCTCCGTCGTCCTGTCGATTAGCAAGTAACCAATCTATGGCGGACACTACCCTCTTATCGTTCTTGTATCCGAATCTGATAAGCGTCCTTACCATGTTGCCAGTCATGCATACATGTGGATCTCCCTGCCATGCTGCCGCCCCTCCTATCTTGAAGCCTGCTCCGTCAACACTGTGTAACTTCAGAAAATGTTCGCACGCACGTCGAATTCTTTCATCTTCACCCGGCACCCCTAAATCAGCTAGGACAATTAGCCGCCAAACAGTTGCCGTAAACTTCGGCAGATAGCAACTTTCACTGTTTTCCCAATACGTGTTCAGAATCTGGCTTTGGAGGTTTTCTTTTGCCCAGCCTACTGATGGTATCTTCTTCTTAGCCTCAAGCACATCTCCATCTGACTCGTTCTTGTCCAGTATCTCAGTCAGCGTATAGTATCTTATCGCTGGATTTGACTCCTCCAGTAGCCAATCAATTGTTTCTGAACTTACCTCCAGTATTTTCATGGAAGGTGTCTCCATGCCAAGGACCACCGACTCATAAGCTAGAAGGACTTAGGGAGACCCAATACATGCTGCCCAACATAATTCAGCACCATCTCCTCAGGAACAGGCGCCGTTCGAAACAGTCTTAGGTCCCTCCAGTGGCGTTCAACATCATATTCCTTTGCGAAACCCATACCACCAAGTGTTTGGACAGCTCTATCAGCCGCCTCAAAAGCTGCTTTAGCACCCAGATAGGCTGCTACGTTAGCTTCAAACGCACAATCCTTTTTCTTATCGAATAACCAAGCGGCCTTGAGAGCCATGAGCTTCGCAGCCTCCAGCTGCATCTTGCAGTGAGCAAGTGGAAACTGAATCGCTTGATTCATTCCAATTGGTCTACCAAAGACGACTCTCTCCTTAGCGTATTTTACGGCTCTTTCTAGAACGAGTTCTCCAACCCCCACGGACATCGAGGCGGTTGCAATCCTCTCGGCGTTCAAGAGTGATGAGAGGCAGATCCAGCCTTTGTCCTTCTCCCCTATGATGTTCTCCGCGGGCACTTCTACTCCATCAAAGAAGACCATGTTCGAGCCAAGAGTGTTCAGAGCCATGCCTGGGATCTTTGAAGTTCTGACGTGCTGGTCCTTGCCATTAACTAGGAACAAAGTGATTCCTTCTGACTTCTTCTCCACTTTATCCTTGGGCGTAGTCCTCGCGACTACGATGATTACATCTGCCATATGAGCCAGTGTTATCCATATTTTCTGTCCTCTGATGTGGTACCTTCCTCCTTTCTCTTCGGCGGAAGTTGTTACGTCGAAGGTGTTTACTCCTGCATTAGGCTCCGTGTGAGCAAAGGAGCAAATTAGTTGCCCTTGCGCGATTTTCGGAAGGTACTTCTCTTTCACAGTCGCTGACCCGTAGTCAAGGATAGTCTGTCCTGCAAAGAGAAGGGTTCTCATGAATAAGTCAGCTGCAGGAACTCCTCCACCAGATCTAGCCACTTCATGGATTACGATGGAGGCTTCAACCAGCCCTAATCCTGAGCCGCCATACTTTTCAGGGATGTTGACGCCGAACCAGCCTTTCTCCGCCATCTTATTCCAAAACTCTCTTGGAAACTCTCCTTTCGCATCCCTTTCCCGCCAATACTGGTCTGGAAACTCCCTTACCAGCTCAGATACTGTTCTTCTAATCAGCAGATGGTCTTCAGTCTCTTCAAAGTCCATTGCTTTCAGCGGTTAGCAAGTTACTTACGAATTATAAACCGTTCAGTGAATGATGAGTCATTGATAATTTTCTCTTCGACGAGCCTCGACATACGCAGAGGAGGTCAGAAGGTGCTGAACATACCCAAAAAGGGGACTTCTGCGGGAAAAATTTTTTTTGATTTTTTATTTTTTTATCGGAATACTATTATTGGTTTTGAATGTGACTATGCTTTTTACTCTAAGGCATAATTGTCGACGACTAGGTTAAACGTTTTTGTAGCGTCATTTTCATCTTTGTCTAACTCCTCATTGAACCGACCCCTTAGTCC
>JAHFOH010000152.1 GCA_023266955.1 Nitrososphaerota archaeon | reverse complement strand
TGTGCATAACCTGGACAGTCGCGAGCGGGCCCGAAGTGGTTGCGATCTTGGCATTCGGCAAGACTCGAGGCCGGGTTCATCAACGGAGATTCTGCGATTGTTGTGGAAGCTCCTTTGGCAAATGCACAACCAGCTGCGCAAGGCGGGCTGGCCTCGACCTGAGCCAGTGTAGCCGGCATTGGATGATCTTCCCTTACCACAACCGAGTTAGGCATCACCGAGAGTAAGGTCAAATCACCAACGAGGATTGTCGCCGTCGGGATTCTCACCTGGAAAAAACTTGATGCGCTACTGGACCCCAAATGCACCTTCGAGAAACACGGTTCTCAAACTAATATCCGTTGTGGAATCGGAATATGTATCGGAGCTACTTTTCCTGTTGACCTATTTGTTATTTCATAGACCTGACCGTCGGACCTGACGGCAAGAGCTGAGATGCTCGATAGATTTGGCTTTCCCTCGGTCCCGGCAACCTTTGTTCGCGGCCTGTAGGGGCATCCTTTCACTTAGCGTGGGGGTGTCATCAACGCCGCTTATCTTTACTTTGCCAGCAACCCTGATCCCGTTGCGAGAGAGCCAAGACTTCACCGCCTTGACGTTCGAGTGTATGTAGCTTCCTGCCTTGCCTCTGCCCTCAAACTCAATGACTACGTCCATGAGGAAATTGTATGCCCACCGCTCATCGGCTCCCGCACGCTCTGCCGGCTCGACGGGAGTGACGCTCCTCAAGTTGCACAGGGAACCAAGCCTGCGGAGAATTAGACATCAGCAGTGATCTTGGAGTCTCTGCGCAGGTTGTTGTACTATCTCTCGATGTCCTTGAATCGAACAAGGAGGTTCCTGTGAGTGACCCTCCTTCCGATACCCACTTCTGGAGTTGCTGACCCGGAACTCCCATTGTTCTCTTCCTCATACACGACACTCTCGGTGCCGGCCGAATCTAAGGCAGGTTCCAGCACCGATGGGTAACAGGCCCGTTGGGATTCGAACCCTAGTAGGGTTCGGGTCCAGTAGCAGGGCGGAGTTAAGGTTGGGGAATCCCAGAGAGGTGCACTGCCTTGGTGTACCCCTCAGCAACGGACAACTGCGCTCTATCCGCAGTAACAAGAATGTGGGAGAGAGACTTGGCAAACGCTAGGTAGATTGAATCGTAGAATGTAAGCTTCGATCTCCTCGCCAACGAGATAGCGTCTTCTGAAACCTCCTCGTCAGGATTCAAGAGATGAGGTGCCAGTCTAATCACAAGTCTAACGAGCGAGCGAGCAGTCTTGGTTCGGATGCTAGGATTCTTCCATATGGAGTTAGCTACCTCGAATAGGAGTAAAGAGGGGGCGTAGAGCTGTGCCCGGCCGTCAATCCACGCATCCCTTAGAACCCTAGCCTCCTTCTCGTTCGATTCTCCCTTGTTGAACCACTTTCCAACAACACTAGCATCGACTACGTATGATTCAACCACTGCGCCGATCCTCCTTTATGGCAACGGTGGTGTCGAATCCGGGTCTCACTGAGGCAAGTAACTGGTCTAGCTCTTCCCTTCCTTTCTTCCTATCCTTCTGGGCTAACCTCTCCTCAATGACTCGTCGCAACTCCTCACTCCAGTTTACTTCAGTTTTCTTCATCCTTTCCTTGGTTTCCTTGGATACCCTTATTGTGACTAGAGATTCATTCATTTGTATATACGGTGTCTATACGAAGTAATAAACCTTATTAAAAATAGTGCACCTCGTTTCAGAGTATCCAGACGCGGGCCCGGTGGGACCCGATATCTTTTTCGGTGCTAGATTTGGGCTCAAAATCGTGGGTTCGAGCCTCGGAGCATTCGCAGCTACGTTATTGAGATGTTGATTCGCCGACACTGACTCCGATAAGGGCTACATCGCCCTAGCCCAAGCTCTTCGGGATACTCAATCCTGCAGCCAAATCCTAGGGGATATCGTACAGGTTGTCCTTGAAACCACTGGCATAGTGCTGCCTTGTGTTGATGGCTGTAGCTGCATGACCCTTGGAGCCCAAGCCATTGCTGATGAGCGTCATCATCGGAGCCGCATAGTTTCCAGCACTCCCATGTATGTACAAGAAGGCAAAGTTGGGCTTCTTCTCCTGAGGCTCCCATAGTGCTGCATTAGAATTGAAGCCATCCGCCGTAACAAGCTTCAGAAAGCGCACCTTGACCCCAGCGGGCACGCTCATCTTGATGTTCTCGAGCTGGAGGACGAACTCGAATGTTGCCAAAGCTCCCCTCGATGGACCCACTCGCCAGCTCGACCACCACTAATCGGGTCTAAGAGATGCAAATTGATAGCTCACGGGATAGTACGCTTCTTGGGACGTATTCCGAAATGAACATTAGGTAGGAACGCTGAATACCGTCAATTTGGTGCTTTCAGATATTCTGCGTCCTTCCAGCTTAGAAGTCCAGAGCCCTCTTATGCTGGTACATAGCGCCAAGATCAGACCAACGGGCATTGGAACACCTACAGACTTCCAGCCCTTATCGCCTGTGATTAGGCCCCTCGACTCTGCGGATCAATAAGTTAGCACCCCATCCAAACGCCGCCAAGCTATACATAGAATTCATACCTTCCCCAAATGGGCAAGCCACTTTCCCCAAGACATATGTGACGCCACTTCGCCTTGGATTCGTAGCAGAGGTGTCCCGCGTTTGATTATTACCCTGTATTTGAACTCCCTTCGTCCCTTAAGTTTATTAAATTTCCAATCATGGGCGAAGGGCAGCAACTAACCAATTTCTAGGAAATCATTCATGTGCATCAAAAATTAAGTTAAGAGATAAAACTTGGAATTCTTGCATGTTAGAACCTTCTATTGGGAATCATGTGAAATTAGCCATCAAACTGATAATGATGGCAGGTCTAACGATGGTCATAGGTGGCTACATAGATGCTTGGTGGCATGTGCATATAGGCAGAGACGATTTTTGGATTCCACCGCATCTAGTTATCTATTCTAGCTTTGTAACTATTGTTACACTTTTTCCCTATCTATTTTTTAGAGGAAATCTGGGCCGAGAAAAATGGGGTGTAGTTGTTGGAATCCTTATGATGCTTACAGCCCCGCCTATTGATAATTGGTGGCATGAAACCCATCCGCCAGAAGTTGGGTTAGACCTTATGTCGCCACCACATATCTATTTTGCACTAGGAGGCGCGATAACTGGGATTTCAATAATAAGCTCAGTTGCGAAAAAAGCTAGAAATGACTACGAGTTAAGAAAATACTTATTCGTTTACATTCTTGCAGGATATCTCATGTCAATGCAGGCAATCGGTTTGCTCGATCCTTCTGACCCAACAATGATAGGTTATCTTGGATCTGCGCTATTCCCGGGCGTTCCAGTCGGATTTTATGTTTTCACGAAAAAAATCTTTAACAGTTCCTACGTTACAATTCTAGCTCTTAGCGAAGGTATTGCGAAGACACTCCTCGAAGGCAATCTATTATACTTGCCTTCAATAGTCGCGTCTGGTTTATTCATTGCGCAATTCAAAAACTTAAAGAATTCTAACTCTTGGTTTTTGATTTACGGCGGTGTTATGGGAATTATTCTAGGCAGTTATCTGTTGTTTTCTATCTCTTCGCTAAGTTTTGAGACGATTGCTTTCAGGTATATTATTGGAGTTGTAACTGCTGCTTCCATAGGTAGTCTGGCAAATTACGAGTCAAAGGTCTTTGTGAAAATTTTCAGGTGGTGAGTATTCGCAACTATCGCTGAGCCTGGACCATAAGAGATGCCTTGGGGTAATGTTCCCTATCCTCACAAAAAAGGCCTTTGAGCAGCAACTCAGTACGTGCTCATTCGGAACTACTGTGACAGGAGTACAATAACAATC
>JAHFOH010000151.1 GCA_023266955.1 Nitrososphaerota archaeon | reverse complement strand
CAAATGGCGTTCTGACTAGACCGGTTGTTTTAATGGAGGAATTGTTTCAGCGGAACTGGCTACTAACCGATAGCAATGGGTATGTTGGTTGCTATCCGTTGCTAACAGCTGTCAAGCCTCAGCCAGCGGTGACTAGGGTTTTCTTTCTAATGCTATCAACTGGCAAAGGTTCACTTCCTTCTGTTGAGAGACCTAGAATAGGTCTTATTTTGCTGCAGAGAAGGTTACGTTGAAGAGTTTCAACGTATCAATCTTTGCACTGCAACAGCAGCCGAAGGTTTGTGCGTCGACTCAACTAAACTCGTAACATCTGACAACATCGGCTCTGAAAATTGTTATGCCATAGTAACTCAAGATCAAGGAATGATCACGATGAGTAGACAGTATTACGATAACCCAAATTGCTGCATTAGAATCTGAAGAGGTCTCAGCTGATTACCGACTAGGACGATATCAAAACTCCTTCCCAATTCTTCGTGATTTCCCCCATCTAAATCAGGGCATCACTCACGTTTCTCTTTGCATTTTCAAGGCTTATACAGAGCTTTTTCGCTGTAATACGCGAGATTGCAGGAAACTCCTCCACCTAGAAAAGCATTGCCTGCAGGCAAAGTTGTTGTGGCTCTGATCTTAATCATCTTCGGGTCGGTGCTAGTATACGCTTCCCTAGTATTCTTCTCCGAGCTGGCTGCGCCTCGCCGTTTTGAGTTAACTGAAAGCACGTCTACTCGAACTGGCTCGATCCCTCTTGAAGCCAACAAGACGACGGAAGTCGGAATTGTATTCATGAACGCAGGGAAACTTCAACTTACATGGGCCGCCACCACGCCTATCAGCCTCTACGTGCTCAACGAGACTCAGTATGATGATATCGTCTTGCGGCGAGTCGACGCAATTCGCCCATATTTCACCGAGCCGCCTTCCGTCTACCTGAGAAAATTCTTCAGCAGCGTGGGGCAAGATGCAATCACTCTCCGGAAGGGAAGCTACCATATACTCGCATCAACAAGCAATTCAACCGTCCTCACCGAGCTTTTCCTTTCGTATCCGTCGGCACCACCGTCCGGGGAACCTCAGATTCCATTTTCTAGTGAAATAACCGCTCTCCTTCCGTTTGTGGTCGCTGGAGCAGAAGGAGCTATTGGAGTCCTTGTAGTAGTGCTTGGCCTTCTGATCCTTACAAAGCGGTTCTGGATCACCCGTAATTAGTTGGATTCTTTCTCTGTCCTATCTGCCACGCTTTCCTAGAGTGGGTTTTAGACTAATAAGTTGCCTACATGTTGAATGAGTGCCTTGTATGCTTTTTCCGGAGTCAAAGAAGAATCAAAGAGGTTCCTAGATGCTGTAAGGAACCTGGAGACCAAATATCCGAATATGCGGGATGACCTCAGCAAAGTGGAGAAATCCTTCCAGAACGTCATCCTAAGATTCATCATTCAGATTCTTGACTCCGCGAACTTTCATGAGATGGATGAGGAGATTTCTAAGGGGAATCTGGACCCACGTTTTGTTCCAATCGTGAGAAATGCAATTGACGCTCTGGATTTGGCTGCATGGCCTGAAAGCTTGCAGAAAGATGCTACTTCACTAAGAGAGGATTTCACTGGATTACAAGCTGCCTTAATTAACAAGAAAGGTGTGGAAGCCACTCTACTTTCTCATAAGGTTCACGAGGCTGAGCACAAATTCCACGAACAAAGTCACGAATGGCTCTCTCATAGCTGAGTTGGTGGTGAGGCTTTTCGCATTCAGGCGCTATTTTTGGACCCGATTCGTAGTCGTGAAGAGGTATTACTTGCGGCTAGAAATGAGAAATGCGAGAGCAGCGTACATTAGGAAGGAGAGCAGGCTGAAGGTGAGGCTTCTCTGAGCATCTTTGCTGAGCTGAAAGACGAGAAGGAAGAATATCACTCCGTAGGCTGCGCCTATGACTAATGCATTCTTGATTCTCGCAGGTAACGTCGACTTACCTTTCCTCCTTCCATTCAGCAGTCTTAGCGCGGGTAGATAATTGATTCTAGAGTCATAGTTCGGAAGAGCCGTTGATGAAGCCGCTGGCAGGCTCATCGAAATCACTTTCAATAATATCTAGATTCGTACGCAAAAATGTGAACTTTCTTCATCCGGAACCTATATAAATCCGTAAATTCCATAACATCTCTTAGGTCGTGGGGGAGTAGTCTTATGCAAGAGCTTGTCTCCATTAAGGTACTTTCTTGCCCTGTTTGCAAGCTTCTATACGCAACAGACGTCCTAGCTAAACACATGAAAGAAGTGCATCAGACACAATCCACAGCCTAGCTACTTACTTCTCGTCAAAGCGTCCAAACTAATTCAGCTGACATTCTCATCTTCTAAGCTAGGCTCTTAGCGCGTTTGCGTTGCCGTTACAGGTTGCTGTCGTAAGAGGGCGTCCGCGAACCTAATTCCTGAGAGTCCGGCAATTGCACCGGCTACGACGATAGGGACGATGAGAATTGGAATCAGAGGTCTAATCTGGATCAACAAGTACAATGGTCGCCCTCCACTGAGGAGTGATGCAAACGGCGCGATAACAGCCGCGGCCAATACGGTCCTCGCCCTTCCTTGAGAATTCTTCACTACCAGGTCGAACAGTAACACTGGAACAACTAAGGAAATGTATAGAGGGATGAATGAGGCTAATGCGGAACCTTCTTCCTTACCTGCAAGAACAAAGGCTCTGAAGCCAAGGTTCACAGTAGCGGATAGGAAGGCCGAGAGCAAGGCTACCGTTGTAACTGCTCCTGTCCATCGGAGTATGCTTTTCACGCTGAAGAGAACTAGAGTACCCGCTGCTCCTAATGCGATTATGGGCGTAGCTAGGTAGATTGTGGGTAGAGTTTGGTTAACGAAATCTTTGCTTAGATTAAAGGTGTAAGCCATGCCACGAACATCTGTTACAAGGTGGATGAAAGCACCCAAGTCCTGCCAAAGAGTCGTTAGAGCTAGAAGCACTAGAACTTGAAGCCATTTTGATGAGGCAAGAAACCTTCCTAAAGGCAGGTTGGAACGGTATGCTTGAAGTAAGCGAACGCTTCCGATCGCCATTCCAAAACCGCCCAATATGATGCCGATGATTAGAAGTGAATGCGAAGGCGTGAAGAGAAAAGGATCAAAGCCGAAGGTGCTGTGCCACCAGAAGTCGAGCGGTCCTGCTGCGACTTGAAGCCCACCGCCAACTGCAGCTATAAGTAATCCACTGAGCAGATGGCGTTGAGGATCATCTTTGCTGAAGACCCTGACTCGCATAAGAAGACCTAGGATAGCAGCTAATAGGACTAAAGCAACTCCTGTGTATAGGATGGCGTGCGGTGGAGTGAAGAAGGTCTCCACTATGCCAAGAACATGCCAAGTAATGTCCCAATAACCTCCTGCCACCTGTAAGAAGGCGCCGATAACGCCAATAGTGTAGGCCGGTACTAAGAGATCGCGTGACAGAATCTTCACGTTCGAACCCCTCATCTATTTCCAGTATAAAAGTGGAGAATGTATAATGACAGCAAGCGTAGAGGGTGGGATAGAAGGTGCACTCAAGTACTATTAGTTATCAGCAAGTTGTAGGAGAAGTCTAAATGTGGCTACCATTTCGGAGCAGATGGTTCTCGATCGTCCCAGTAAGCGCCTCACCCATGCTGCGGTACCCAGAGACATCGGGATGGAGGCCATCGGGTGAGTTCCGTAGCCGGTTGGGGTTGGTTAAATCAGTGACTGCGCGATTGGTTTCACAGAAGGGAATCGCAAGAGTTTCTACAGTGTTCTGGATCCAGTGATTCAGTTCGCGGATAGCTTCCGACGCCATTGCAGACATAGTGTTGTAGGGGAGAATTGTAGCA